>JBEAOQ010000032.1:0-7484 GCA_041164845.1 Pseudomonadota bacterium
TTGACATTTACATCCCTCTATCGGTTAGCTTTGTCGCAAATGTCAAAATCATTAAATCCACTAGAAACACTATAATACTAATGGTTCTTATGTTTCTAACATGTGCTCCGATCTATCCAAAAAGGGATGCAAATGTTAGAAACGAACCATTAGAGCGGGCAGCGTTAAATCTGAATTAGACTGCCCGCTCTCGTTATTTGTTATCGCCCAGCTTTAAGAAGAACGGGGTTTTAAGCAAAAAACCGGTTCCCACCCTTCGACTTCGCTCAGGACATGCTTTTTCGCACGATGCTTTAGCGGCGATTGGTGGTTTCAGCGGCCTGTGGCTACCTGCATTGCGGCGGGATAACGCGCTCCTTGAATGTTCACTTGCGCGGCGGCGGCTTCAATTTGGGCAAGCTCGCTGGCGGTGAGAATGATTGCCGCAGCTTTGGTGTTTTCCTCCATCCGATGCATTTTGGTTGTGCCGGGGATTGGCACGATCCAAGGTTTGCGGGCCAGCAACCAAGCCAACGCAATCTGGCCGGGCGTGGCTTCTTTTTCGGTGGCAATGGCGGTTAATCGCCGCACCAATTCCATATTATGCTGGCGGGCTTCGGCGCTGAAACGCGGGATGACCTGACGAATATCGCCATCGGCGAACTGCTTGTCGGTATCAATGGTGCCGGTCAAAAAGCCCTTGCCCAATGGGCTGAAGGGCACAAAACCGATACCTAATTCTTGCAGCGTCGGCAAAATTTCCGCTTCAACATCGCGGAACCACAGCGAATATTCGCTTTGCAAGGCGGCAACCGGACATTCCGCATGGGCGCGGCGGATGGATGAAACGCCCGCTTCGGACAGGCCAAAATGTTTGACCTTGCCCTCGCGGATGAGGTCGGCAACGGTGCCCGCGACATCCTCCATCGGCACATTGGGATCAACCCGATGTTGGTAAAACAGGTCAATCGCATCGACTCGCAGCCGTTTAAGCGATTGTTCGCAGACCTGACGGATTCGCGCTGGGCTGCTGTCCATACCCTGAAAACCGGGCGACAGATCATCATTCAGGTGGAAGCCGAATTTGGTGGCTATCGTGACTTTACCTTTGAATGGCGCCAGTGCCTCACCCAGCAATTCTTCGTTGCTGAACGGGCCATAGACCTCGGCCGTGTCAAAAAATGTCACGCCGATGTCCACTGCACGGCGCAGAATAGCGACGGCATCTGTATGGCTGACCGGGCTGGTGCCGATATAACCAAAGCTCATCCCCATGCAGCCAAAACCGATTTCGGAAACCTCCAGCTGGCCAAGTTTGCGTGTCTTCATTTGACTAATTCCTTTTTTTAAACCGGATTTTGCAACAATCCAGCGCGCATCGCCGGAATTACCCCACCATCCATCAACACATCGCTGCCGGTGATAAAGCGCGCTTCTGAACCCAGCAAAAATGCAGCCAAAGCGGCCACTTCATCGGCAGAGGCCAGACGTTTCGCTGGCGATGCGGCGATCATCGCCCGATAGATCGGGCCAGATTCGGATGCCATTTCATGCTGGGCCAGCGGCGTGGCAATGATACCGGGGCTGATCGAATTGACCCTTGCGCCGCGCGCGCCCCATGCCAGACTGGCCGCTTGCACCCGCAAATGATTGGCTTTTTTGGCAATGCCATAGGCCTGCATCGAATCACGCACCGCATCCGCGCTCAAAAAATGCAACTGCAACAGCTCTTCGGTCGGCGTAAAGGCCAGCGCCTGTTCCTGCTCTGGCGGCAGCGGGGCTGGCATATGTCCGGCCATGCTGGAAATGACAATGCCGCAGCCACCCGGTGCGATAATCCGCTCAAACACATCCAGCACCAGTGCAACGCCGTAAAGATCAACCGCGAGCAGTTTGGCAGGCGGAGCCATATTCGGAGAAAGTCCGGCGGTATTGATGATCTGCGTCACCTGACCAAGCGAGGCGGCAAAATCAGCCAAGGCCTGCACCGATGGGCGCGAGACGACATCAACCATCTGGGTTTCCACCGCAAATCCGGCATGGGTCAGCGCCTGTGCCGCCTCGGCCAGAACCTGCGGATTATTATCCGCCAAAAGGATGCTCCGGCCAGCGCCCTGACGCCGCGCTATGGCTTGGCCAATACCCCCCGCACCAATGATGACGATGACCTCATGGTTCATATTCTGCTCCTGATAGGCGATGAATGATCGTGTGAAATGCCGATTAGCCTATAGCGAATGCGGCGATAATCCGCTAAGTTCGGCATGAACTTATACTGGAGATTCATCAATGCAGCGCGAAACGCTCGGCGATCTGTCGGTTTTTTTGACCGTCGCCGATGAACACAGCTTCACCCGAGCGGCGGCCCGCCTTGGCACGTCGCAATCGGCGGTCAGCCATGCGGTTCGACGGTTAGAGGCGCAATTGGGGATTAAACTGCTGGCGCGGACAACCCGCAGTGTCAGCGTGACCGAGGCTGGGGCGAATTTGCTGCATGGTCTGCGCCCAGCCTTTGGCGAGATAGGCAATAGATTGGTTGCGCTGTCCCGCTTTCGGGACAAGCCAGCAGGCACGGTGCGGATCACCTGTAGCCGCCATGCTGCGGAAACCATCCTCTGGCCGGCGATGGAGCGAATTATGCGCGCCTATCCCGACATCACGATCGAATTGTCGCTGGACGGGGCTTTGACCAATATCGTGGCTGAACAATTTGATGCCGGGGTGCGACTGGGTGAAAGTCTGGAAATGGATATGATCGCGGTCCGCATTGGCCCAGATATTCGCTTTGCTCTGGTCGCCTCGCCCGCCTATCTGGCCGATCATCCTGCGCCGCTTAGCCCCAGAGATCTGGGTCGGCATCGCTGCATCAATCTCCGCATGGCGACGCATGGCGACCTGTATATCTGGGAGTTTGAGAAGGACGGGCAGGAGATTAACGTGCGGGTCGAAGGGCAATTTATTGTCAATGATTCCGGATTGGCGATCAAAGCAGCGCTGGCCGGACATGGCTTGGCCTTGGTGTTTGAAGATGGCGTGGCAGATGCGCTGGCCTCGGGCGAATTGATCCGCTTGCTGGATGATTGGTGTCCGCCCTTTGCCGGACACCATCTTTACTACCCCGATAGGCACGATCTGCCACCGGCATTTTCCGTGGTCGTTAAAGAACTGCGTGATGGCGTGTGAATTAAAGCGGGCAGTGTTTATTCTGAATCAGCCTGCCCACCTTCAACCTCTGTCACTGTGGCTTCAACGTCCATCTCCTCATCGCCATCATCCGCCAGCCGCACCGCGCTGACGACATGTTCGTGGTCTGACACATTGAACAGGCGCACGCCCGAGGAGCCGCGACCGATAACGCGCAAGGACGCCAGCGGCAGGCGGATTAGCTTGGCCTGGTCGGTGACCAGCATCAATTGATCGGCTTGCACCGCTGGGAAGCTGGCGACGACCGAGCCATTGCGGGCGATATTGTCGATATTGGTAATGCCTTGGCCGCCGCGTCCGGTGCGGCGATATTCATAGGCCGATGACAATTTGCCATAGCCATTGGCGCAGACGGTGAGGATGAATTGTTCGCGAGCCGCCAGTTCGGCAAGGCGTTCGGCGGACATTTGCGCTTCGCCCTCGCGCTCGGCCTTCCACGGCGCATACCGCAGATAATCTTCGCGTTCATCGGCTGACGTGCCGACGCGGTGCAGGATCGACAGCGAGATAACTTCGTCATCCCCCTTAAGCACCATGCCGCGCACGCCGGTCGAAGTGCGGCTGGTAAATTCGCGCACTTCATCACCGGCAAAGCGGATGGCCTTGCCCGCACTTGTGGCCAGCAGCACATCATCGGTCGGGTCAAGCAGGGCCACGCCGATCAAGCGATCCGCGCTATCCTCATCAAAGCGCATGGCAAATTTGCCGTTAGATGGGATATTGGCGAATGAATCCATGCTGTTGCGGCGGACATTGCCCTTGGCCGTGGCGAAAACGACGGATAATTTGCCCCATTCGGCTTCGTCTTCGGGCAGGGCCAAAACCGTGGCAATCGTCTCATCCTTGTCCAGCGCGCCCAGCAGATTAACGATCGGACGGCCACGGGTGGCGGGGCCGCCTTCGGGCAATTTCCACACTTTCAACCGGTAAACCTTGCCAGCTGTCGAGAAAAACAGCACCGGCGAATGGGTCGAAGTGACGAACATGGTGCTGACGACATCTTCGTCCTTGGTCGCCATGCCCGCCCGCCCTTTGCCGCCGCGATTTTGCGCGCGAAAGGTGGAAAGCGGGGTGCGTTTGATATAGCCGTCCATCGTCACGGTGACGACCATATCCTCACGCTCGATCAGATCTTCATCGTCAATACCATCGGCGGCGGCGGTAATCAGCGACAGGCGCGGGGTGGCATAGGTATCACGCACCGCCACCAATTCACCGCGCATCACATCGTATAATTTGACCCGGTCCGCCAGAATCGACAGATATTCGGCAATGGCATCGGCCAGAATTTGCAATTCATCACCAATATCATCGCGGCCCAACGCGGTGAGGCGGTGGAGGCGCAGATCGAGGATCGCCCTTACTTGCAATTCGGATAGACGATAGCTGCCCGTTGTATCCTCATCGCCCTCTTCAATCGCCTCAACCAGCCGAATATAAGGCGCGATTTCACCAATCGCCCATTCTTTTGCCAACAAAGCGGCACGGGCGGCGGTGGGATTGCGCGCGCCACGGATCATCCGCACCACCTCATCGAGATTGGTGACGGCAATCACCAGCCCCAGCAACAAATGCGCCCGATCCCGTGCTTTGTTCAGCTCAAATTTGGTGCGGCGGGTGATAACCTCTTCGCGGAAGGCGATAAACGCCTGCAAAATATCACGCAGCGCCAATGTTTCGGGCCGCCCGCCGCGAATTGCCAGCATATTGGCCGGAAAGCTGGATTGCGCGGTGGTATGCCGCCACAATTGGTTGAGCACAACCTCTGGCGTGGCATCGCGTTTCAGGTCAATCACCATCCGCACGCCCAGACGGCTGGATTCATCGCGGATGTCGGACACGCCTTCGATCCGCTTATCTTTGGCCGCCTCGGCAATTTTTTCGACCAGCGAATTTTTACCGACCTGATAGGGGATCGAGGTTAGGATGATGCTGCGGCGATCACCACGCCCCTCTTCAATCACATGCTTGCAGCGCATGATGATCGAGCCGCGCCCCGTCAGATAGGCGGAACGCGCCCCGGCTGTGCCCAAAATCAGCGGGGCGGTGGGGAAATCCGGCCCGGGAATATAGGCGAATAATTCCTCGGTGGTGATCGCCGGATTGTCCATCATCGCTAGGCAGCCGTTGATGACCTCGCCCAGATTATGCGGCGGAATGTTGGTGGCCATGCCAACCGCAATACCGCCCGCACCATTGACCAGCAGATTGGGAAACCGCGCGGGCAATACGGTGGGTTCGCGGCGCGATCCATCATAATTGTCGGCGAAATCAACCGTGTCTTTGTCCAAATCTTCAAGCAAACTATTGGCCACCTTGGCCAAGCGCGCTTCGGTATAGCGCATTGATGCCGGATCATCGGGGTCCATCGAACCGAAATTGCCTTGGCCATCAACCAGCGGCACCCGCATTGACCAATCCTGCGCCATGCGCACCAGCGCGAAGTAGATCGCGCTATCGCCATGCGGGTGATAATTGCCCATGACATCGCCGACAATTTTGGCGCATTTGCGAAAAGGCCGACCGGCAACCATGCCGCCTTCTTGGGCAGCGAACAAAATCCGGCGATGCACCGGTTTCAGACCATCGCGGACATCGGGCAGGGCGCGGCTGACAATCACGCTCATCGCGTAATCCAGATAGCTGGCCTTCATTTCATCAACAATGTCGATGCGGGTATATTCGCCGGAGGGGCCGGAGGTGGGCATTGGGGATGCTGGATTTTCGGTGTCGTCGCTCACGCGCTGATAACTTTGCAAATGGATGATAAATTCGAAAAATCACCCTAGGCCAGTGCGCCAATCATAGCCAGCATTGCTTGCCCATTGCGGGTGGTAAACCCTAGGTTTTCCACAGGATGACTCATCATTATGTTATCTTGTGGGTGATCCTGCGGTGATGGCTGTTCAATTTGCGTTAAGCCGTGAAAATGCAGTCTATATACTGTTGCCAAATAGGTAATTTGCCGCCACTAGCGGTGCGTTTTTTAAGGACAGGCAGATTGGCTGTAAGACATGTCCGACATGGAGTTGAGATTATGAAACTGACCGGCAGACGCGCATTAAAATCCACACTTTCCGGTGCGATTTTGGTTGCCGCAGGTGGGCTATCCTTGGCGGCTTATCCGGCGATGGCGGCAAAACCGGCCGCCGTTTCGTCGGCAAGGCCCAATTACACCAAACCCTTTGTTGCGGTTGCCGAACCGTTTGAAAAACAGCTGGCGGCAGTCAAAATTCGGCCCGATATTGTTGCCGGACAAGCCAAGGTCAATGCGGCCATTCAATTTGCCAATACCACCACAACCACGGCCACGCGGGCGGTGGCCAATGCCAAAATTGACACGGCTGTGGCGGAATTGGGTCAATTGATTGGCCCGCAAAGGGGGGTGTTGGAGCAACTTATTGCGGTGGTTAGCAATGCGGATGAAAAGCTCTATTCGGGACAGATGTCGTTGCAATTGGGCACGGTGGTTTACGATGCAAATTTGCAAAAACGCGGGCTGCAAACGATGGTGGACAGTGGGAAATTGCCCGCTGCCGATGTCCCCAGAATAAACTATTATTTGGGCACCACCGCCACTCAGCTCAAGGATTATGCTGCGGCCAGCACGGCGTTTCAGGCGGCGGTGAATGGTGGTTTTTATGAAAATAATGCCGAATATTTGTTGGCAGATGCGGCATTTTTGGCGGGCCAACCGGCCAATGGCTTTGCCGCTTTGCAAAAGGCGATTGACCGCAACAAAGCCGCTGGCACACCGGTTTCCGAACAATTTTTCATTCGGGCGCTGAATGGCGCTTTGGCTAACAAAAATGTTGACCAAGCCGCGCTATTTGGCAGCCAATTGGTGCAAGCATTGCCATCCAAAGAACATTGGGAAATGGCGATTACTGTGGTTCGCGATTTGGGAAATTTTGCCGTTTCCGAAGAAATCGACATTATGCGCCTGATGCAGCGAACCGCCAGCTGGTCACAAAAGCCGCAGTTTTTCATCTATCTCCAGTCGGTAGACCCACGCCGCCAACCCAATGAAACGCTGGCGGTTATCAAAGCTGGAACCGATATGCAGCTGTTGAAAGATAGCGATCCGGCGGTGGCCGAGGCCAAAACCAGCGCCAATCTGCGGATTGCCGCCGATAGGGCGATTTTGGTGACGATTGAAAAAGATGCTTGGCTGCCGACGGCTGACGGCAAGAGCATTTCCAATGTGGGTGATTCGCTGTTGGATTATGGCAAGGTGAAACCGGCGGTGGAACTGTATAAATTGGCTCTGACCAAAAAAGATAGCGACAAGGAACGGGTAA
>JBEAOQ010000033.1:0-4508 GCA_041164845.1 Pseudomonadota bacterium
CGCTCACCGTCGATGATGAAACCATGCTCGAAGAACTCTATAATCTTGCCCGCCGCTTGGATGCACGAATGGATACGGTCGAACGTTTGGTAGCATCCGATAATCCCGAATTCAAACCGCCGCGCATCCAGCATGACCGCGAAATTGACAATCAACCCTTACGTGAACTCGAAAGAATGCGGAATAACAAGGAAAGGATGGGGCGATGAACGATCTGCGCACAGGCTTTTACCGTGACAAACAAAATGGCAAATTCATGGGCATTTGCGCCGGAATCGCCGATTACACTGGTGTCAACACGCTCTGGGTAAGGCTTGGTTTTCTAACCCTACTGTTTATGAGCGGCTTTTCTATCCTGCCGGTCTATTTTCTGGCTGGTATGTTGGCCAATCGCAAACCCGAACATCTCTATGTTGATCGCAGCGAACAACAATTCTGGCAAGGCGTCCGCCAATCACCGGCGCGCACCGCCCGTGATGTCCGCGCCTCGTTCCGCGATATTGACCGCCGTTTGGCCAATGTCGAAGCCTTCTACGTCTCATCCAATCCACGCCTGTCCGATGAAATCGACAGCTTGCGTTAAACACGAAAAATAGGGGTATATATCATGGGTGAATTTATCGGACTGATGGCAGTTACCCTGCCAATGGTCATCGCCATCGTCGCCATCTGGACCAAACATCAACGGCAAATGGCCGAGATGCAGCTCTTGGGCAGCCAAGACGAGGCCCGCAGCGCCAATGCCCGCAATGCCGAACTCGAAGACCGCCTGCGGGTGCTGGAACGCATCGTCACCGACAAAGGCTATGACGTCGCCGCCCAAATCGAAGCCTTACGCGACGACCGCAAGCTCGACGCAATTGAAGACCGGAGCCGCGTGTCATGAGCTGGGCCGGGCCAGAATTCGTCATCGCGATCATTGGCATTTCGACAATCGGCTGGCTGGTGAACAATTTTATACGCGCCCGCCATGGCTATCCCTTAGAGGATGAATGGGGTGGAAAATCCGACAAAGCCGAACATGAACTTGCCGATTTGCGCAACAAATATACCGAACAAAGCGACATGCTCGATCATCTCAAAACCCGCCTCATAACCCTAGAACGCATCGTCACCGACAAAGGTTATGATGTCGCCACCCAAATCGAAGCCCTACGCCCACTTCCAACTCTTACCGACCGGAGCCACGCCCAATGAGCATCAGCGGAACCATTATCGCCTGTGTCGCCATCGCCGCTTGGGCCTCGGTGCGCCATGCCCGCATCCAAAAAGGGGAACTGCATCGCGGCCAATTGGGCGGAATCGACATTCACAATCTGCGTGATCGCTTCAAAGGCAGAGATTGGCGCGACAAACTCAACAATATCATGCCCGATCTCGCCCCCAGCCCCCGCGAAAATGAACTGCAACACGAAGTCGAGGAATTGCGCAAACGCATCGCCGTGCTGGAACGCATCACCACCGAAGCCAACAGCACCGAAGCCCGCCGCAGCCGCGACATCGCCGCCGAAATCGAGTCCTTGCGCGACCAATAGCGCATTTTATTAAGGAGTCAGACCATGCTCAGCACCACTCTCCTCCTCGCCGCCACTGCCCTGCTGGCCATCGCCATCATCGCCGCAACCGCGCTGATGGGCTGGCAAGGCTGGCTGGCGCTCAAAAGCCGCGAATTAGACCGCGCCAACCCCGAAAGCATCCCTGCACAAAGCCGCATCGAACTCGCCGACCTAAAAGAACGCATCCGCAAACTCGAAGCAATAGCAGCGGGCGTAGACCTCTAGTAAACCTCTCCCCTTGAGGGGAGAGGATACGTAGCCTTGGCGCTTCAGCGCCTAGGCGAAGTTGGAGAGGGGTGGTCTGCCCTCTCGATCAAACACCCCCCAAAAAATCCACCCACCCACAACTTGCCCACCCGCCGCACTTCCACTAACGCGCCAACCATGCGCAGCCTCACCGACATCCACGACGAATATACCTTCCTCGACCCCGACGAACGCTATCGTCTGCTCATCGAATTGGGCCGCGAACTTGACCCCATGCCCGAAGCCCTCAAAACCGACGCCACATTGGTGCGTGGTTGCTCGGCCAGCGTCTGGGTCTATCCCACCCAATTGGATGACGGTCGCCTCCATTTTCTGGCCGACAGCAACGCCGCCATCACCAAAGGCATTATCGCGCTGGTGCTATCCGCCGTCCAAGACCGCTCCGCCGCAACAGTCGCCACCACCGACATCGCCGCCGCCCTCGCACCGTTTGATCTGAAAAACCAACTGTCATCCAACCGCACCCAAGGCGTGCCCAATATGATCGCCCTAATCCAAGACACGGCGGCACGATTGGCGGGATAATACGCCCCAACTGCAACCTACGTATGTCCCCCTAATCGCCCCCAAACCCGATCCTAACCCCCACCACGCCATCATCAGCCAAAGCTCAAACAAGGCATCGGCATGACTCTGGCGCATAAATCTGACTTCCAACCCACCCCCCATTTCCGTGCCAAGCGGCACAGCAAATTGGCGCGGCTTCAGCTCACCGCCGCCAACAGCGAACCGATCGCCATCATCATCAGCAATATTTCCGCGACCGGCCTCAACGCCACCGCCCACGGCCCTGTCCCGCAAATCGGCGAAGTAGTGCAAGTAACCCTCCCCGATTCGCGCATCATCTGGGGCATCATCCGCTGGAGCGAGGCTGGCAAATTAGGCGGGCAATTCGGCCTAGAATTTGCCCCAGACGCCCCGCATACCCCACAACCCCGCCAAATCGCGCCCTAATCTTAACCGTCATTGCGAGCGCAGGATCAATCCATCACCTGAACTTGATAGTTTAACCTATGATCGCTGCGTCAACTGCGCTCGCAATGACGGTAATAAATGGGGACGATCTCTATTTATAGCCGTGTTTATTTACCCTAATTCACCGGATTATACTTGGCCAAAAACACCTCCAGCCGGTCCAGCCATTGTTTATTATTGGCGCTGGTGGAAAAACCATGCCCCTCGCCCGCCAAAGGGTAAAATTCAAAATTCTTCCCCGCTGCTTGCAACGCATCAGCATAGGATTGCGATTGCTTAAACGGCACCCGCTGATCCTTATCGCCATGCATCAACAACACCGGCACCTTCAACGCGGCGATATTATACAGCGGCGACACCGTTTTCAGATCAAAACCTTCCGCCCCCTGCACGGTTTTCCGCCAATCCTTGCGATAGCGTTTGCTAATTTTGAAGGTGATTTGATATTTCAACTGCCGCGCCAAATCGGAAATTCCGGCAAAACTGGCGGCACAACGATAGCGTTCCGGATTGCGCACCGCCCCCCACAGCGCCGCATAACCGCCATACGACCCGCCAATCAAACACACCCGCTTGGCATCGGCCACACCGGCTTTGACCAGCCAGTCCATGCCATCATCCAAATCGTCCTGCATGGCGCGGCCCCATTGCCCCTCGCCTTTTTCATAAAACCCCTTGCCATATCCGCCGGATCCGCGAAAATTCGGCTGCAAAACGGCATAACCGCGATTGGCCAAAAACTGCACATCCGAATCATATTCGCCTTCATCGCGCACATCATAGGGGCCACCATGCGGCAGAATAATCAGCGGCAAATTCTTGGCCGCCCGCCCCTTTGGCAGGGTCAAATAGGCCGAAATATCCAGCCCATCGCGCGCCTTATATTGCAGATAATGGCTGGGCGCCAGATCGGCTGGTGCCAGCTTGTCATTGACCTTGGCCACCCGTTTCATCGTCCCTTCGGCTTGGGCCATCGCATAATAGGAACCCGGATCGCTGGCACTGCCCACCCGCACCATCATCATTTTGTCATCCCGGCTGCGCGACACAACATAGGCCTGCTTGGCCCCCACCGCTTTGTCCAGCGATTCTTGCAATGCCTTCATCGCCGGATCAAACCAATAAATCCGCCAGCGGTCATCGGTAAATGACGCGCTATACAGCCCCTTATTGTCAAGGGTCGTGTCAAAATCATCAATATCATTACCGGCGTGTTCCAGCACCAGATCGCCGCGTTTGCGGGTGGCAAAGTTGAATTTATACAAGGCGAACTTGCCGCTCGCCTCATTGTTCATAATCCGATAGCCCTCATCGCTGCCCTGCGTAATGCGAAAGCCATCGAAACCGGCATCATCATCGTCAAATTTGGCTTTCAACACTTTTTGAAATTTGTCTTCGGCGCTCTTGCGATAAATCATGCTCCAACCGGTTGAATTAAACCCTATGCCGGTGCGGACAACCCCTTGGTCATCGGCATACCAATCCCAAATTTCATCGCGCTGCTTCACCACTTGTGTTGATTTATTAGTAGAAATATCAATGCTATAAACCGATGGATAATCATATATCGTCTGTTGAAACGCCAGCAACAAACTCTTGCCCTCTGGGTCTACCCACAGCACGTCATCGCCTTTTAAGCCCTCTTCTTTTCCGCCGATAAATCGTCCCTGTTGCGCGGCCATATCCCAAGCCAGCAATCGCGTTTGAAAC
>JBEAOQ010000034.1:0-3559 GCA_041164845.1 Pseudomonadota bacterium
TAGTGATGCCACAGCGGCTATGCCGGGGGATAATCAATCGTTGAATGCGGCATTGGTGCGTTTGGGGCGCAATCCGCGTGACAGTGACGCGCTGATTGCGGCGGGAAATGCGGCTTTGGCCATGGGGGATGCCGATGCGGCGGCGGGTTTTTACACCCGTGCCGATAAATTAACCCCCGATAATCCGCGTATCCTGTCGGGGTTGGCCAGTGCCAAACTGCGAGCCGAAGACCCATTTGCCGCTATTCCGCTGTATAATTCCGCCGAAAAATTGGGCGCGATTGCGCCTGCGGCGATGGCCGATCGGGGGCTGGCTTATGATTTGGTGGGGGATAATGCCAGCGCGGCGCGGGCCTATCGGCAAGCGATAGCCGACGGCGCCGATGACGAAGCGACGCGGCGGTTGGGGATTAGTCTGGCGATTGCCGGCGATAAGCGCGGATCGGAAGGTGTTTTGGCCCCATTGCTGGCCAAGCAAGACCGGGCTGCGTGGCGCGCCCGGGTGTTTGCTTTGGCGATCATGGGCCGCGAGGATGAGGCGGTGCGTACCGCCAATGCGATGATGCCGGTGCAACTGGCCACCGGAATTGCCCCCTATTTGCGCTATATGCGGCAATTAACCCCCGCGCAGCAAGCGGCGGCGGCGAATATGGGGCATTTTCCCAAAGCATCGGATATTGGCCGCGATGATCCACGGATTGCCCAATTTGCCACGTCAGCCGCCAAGCCGAGATTGGCCAGCGCGGATGAGGCGATGATTCCGGTGGGAGCGCCGCTGGGTAAGGTGGAAAAGCCAAAGGGTAAGGCGAAAGAATTGGCGGTGGGTGATGCGCCGTTGCCGACAGTTGCGGTGCGGGTGGGCCAGCCGATTGCGGCAAATGTTTCGCCCCCCCCCGTGCCGCCCCCCGTGCCCCCCTCGGTGCCGCCGCCTGTCCCTATGCCATCGCGGGTGGTGGAAGCGCCTTTGCCCGAGCCGGTGAACGTAGTGGCCGTGGAAAATCCAACTGCACCAGCGGATAAAGGGTTGAATAATCAGGCGGCTGGTTTTAATTTGGCGCGCACTGAAGGGGCGGTCAGTGGTCCGCAACCCGTGGTGGTGCGAGAAGTGGCCAAACCGCAAGCGGCTGTCGCTGCGGCTGTGGTTAAACCGACCGCCAAACCCAGTTTTGCCGATGCGTTTGAGGGTTTAGCCCCCAGCCGTTCTAGCAGCAGCGTGGCATCGGGGGCGGTGGATTTGCGCAAAATTGTTCCGGCCCGCGATGCGCCAAAACTGCCGCCGCCGCCGGTGCATCCCAGCCGGATTTGGCTGCAAATTGGCGTGGGGCGTGATACGGATCGTTTGGCCTATGATTGGCGCAAAATGCTGCGCGATGAGGGTGAATTGATGAAATCCCGCAAAGCATTTGTCACCGAATGGGGGCGCACCAATCGGTTGCTGATTGGGCCGTTTGACGGTGAAAAAGCGGCGGATACGCTGGTGGCTAAGCTGAAAAAGGCGGGCCATGACGGGGCTTTTGTTTGGACCAGCCCGACGGGGCAGGTTGTTGATCCGTTGGATGGCAAGTGATTAGGCGTTGGTAGCTTTGGTTTTGGGGCAGACCCACTCAACCTTCCCCTTGAGGGCAGGGCTACCACATATGGCTTTAGCAAGGGGTTCACGCAGAGACGCGGAGAAGAAGGGAGACGCAGAGGCGACCCTAGATCAAAGAATTCAGTACAGGTGATGGCCAGTTCAGGCGATGGGTTGGTTGACCTACGGTCGCCTACGGCCCGCTTCGCTCGCAATGACGACAATGTTTAAATTTATAGTCATCACATTAAAAACACGAAATTTTCTATATTTATCAGTTTATTGAAAACAAGGGAGGGTGTGATGACAATGACCGTCCGTTTGGTGGTTGGTTTGGTTGTGGGTTTGCTTTGCGCGGCGTTGATTGCTTATGCGGGGTTTTCAGCGATGCGCGGTTTGTGGCCAGAATATGCGGTTGCCGAGCCAACCAAGGCTTATACGCTGGCGATGTTGTTGGCGCGATTGGCTTTGGGTGTGGTGGTGGTGGCGGGCGGTGGTGGTGCGGCCTTGCTCTGTGCAGATGATCCACGGATGGGTTGGTGGTTTGGCGGGTTGTTTTTTGCCGGTTCGGCGCCTTTGCATCTGTATCTGATCTGGCAGGATTACCCATGGTGGTATCATCTGGCGTATCTTGGCTATATTATTCCGGTTGCGGTGGGAACTGCCCGGTTTATGCGGCGGTTTCGGGGGTGATGGCCCTACTTTTTGGGGTTTTCCACAAGCTGTGAACAGGCTTATGCGCTTATGCGCAGGGCATTTGCCTTGGCCCATTGCCGCGCCGCGCATCGGATTGCATCGAGCATCTATGATTAGGCACAGACTATGAGATTAGGGCAGGGCGAAATGACGCGGCAAGATGATGCCATGCCGGTGGAAATGCTGGCCGCGCTGTTTGAGGCGCGGGGCTGGCCTTATGAATTTACCTCGGATGATGAAATTTCCGGCGAGGTGCAGGGCAGCTGGGCTAATTATCAATTGCGCGGGATTTGGCGGGCCGAAGACAATGTGCTGCAATTATTATGTTTGCCCGAAATTCGGATGCCCGATGACAAACGCGCAGCGATGTTTGAAGTGGTGGCACTGATTAATGAGCAATTGTGGTTGGGGCATTTTGATATTTGGTCGCAAGGCGCGGTGCTGGTCTATCGCCATGCTTTGATGCTGGGCGATGATGGGCTGTTGAGCTTGGGGCAGGCGCAGAGTGTGGTGGAATTGGCGGTGGAGGAATGTGATCGGTTTTATCCGGCGTTTCAATTTATCCTGTGGGGGGATAAATCGGCGTCGGAAGCACTTGCCTCGGCTCTGGTGGATCCGGCGGGGGAGGCTTAATTGAGCCGCTTTGCGGTGCGTTTTTTGACTGGGTTCCAGATCAAGTCTGGAATGACGGGTTTTTAGAAGGTTAGACGATGCTGAATTCTATCCTGATGATCGGTTGTGGCAATATGGGCGGGGCGATGTTGGCTGGGTGGCTGGCGGGGGGCGTGGCTGGAGCTATGAATCCGGGGCGGTTTACTGTGGTGGATCCGGTGTTGTCTGCTGCGCCTGCGGGGGTGACTTTGTGGCGGGGTTTGGCGGAATTACCCGATGACGTGCGGTTTGACGCGGTGGTGTTGGGGGTGAAGCCGCAGATGTTGGGTGATATTGCGGCGGATGTGGCGCGGGTTTTGGACCCGCAAACATTGGTGCTGTCGATTTTGGCAGGGGTGGAATTGGCGACTTTGGCGGCGCGGTTTCCCGATGCGGCTGGCTATGTGCGGATTATGCCCAATTTGGCGGCGGCATTGGGCAAATCGCCGGTGGCGCTTGTTGGTTTGGGGGTTGGGGGCGGTGTGGATGGCGCGGCGCGGGAGGCGGTTACGGGGTTGATGCAGCCGTTGGGCACGCCCGAATGGCTGGAGGATGAAGGGCTGTTTGATGCAGTCACGGCACTGGCGGGGTCGGGGCCGGCTTTTGTCTATCGGTTTATTTCCGCACTGGCGCAAGGCGGGG
>JBEAOQ010000035.1:0-4888 GCA_041164845.1 Pseudomonadota bacterium
TTCTCTGCGCCGCTGCGTGAACCCCTTCTTCCTTTTATATCAGCCATATGCGATTATTTGAGCTTGAACGGGACGCCTGTGGAGCCACTTGTCTTCTTCGGCGGCGGGGCTGACTCAAATCTTAGCATCTCCATCCAGCCTATTTTCGACCGACGCAGCGCTAACTCACGCCCCCAACCGCACCACCGTCACGGATTTCGCTGGCAATTTCACCACCAACTTGCCCGCCTTTGCGGCAAATGTCACCGGCACCGCCGCCACCGCGTCGGGCCGGTCAAAACTGTTCACCGCATCCACTTTTTCCGCAGTCAACACCTCGCCACGGGCCGATTTTGCCACCACTCCCGCCAGCTTCACCTCAAATTCCACAGCCTTGTCCGCATCCAGATTGGTCAACGCCAGCCACACCGCCCCATCCTTGCCCCGCGCTGCTATGCCGTCCACCTGCGGCAAAGCAATTTTCCCCACCACATAAGTCGCCGCTGGCAATGTCAGCGGCAGTAATTGCGCATCCTGAAACGGCACAAACATCTTATACACATGCCATGTCGGGGTTTTCAGCATCTTGGCCCCATCGGTCAGGATCAGCGAATGGATCACATTGACCATCTGCGCGATATTGGCCATCCGCACCCGATCAGCGTGGCGGGCAAATATGTTGAAATTCAACGCCGCCACAATCGCATCGCGCAATGATCCCTGCTGGCGCATAAACATAAAATTTGTGCCCTTCAGCGGCGATGACCAAATCCCCCACTCATCGACCATCAGGCCCACTTTCTTGGCGGGGTCATATTGATCCATGATCTTGGCGTGGATCTGGATAAATTCCTCCATCCGCAACGTGCTCTTCAACGCAGCCGCATAGTCATCCTCGCCAAAATTCACCGATGGCGAAGCCAAAACTCCGCCCTTGCCACCCGAATAATAATGCAGTGACAGGCCATCAACATCCCAGCCATAGGCCGGACGCTTGGCCCAAGCCTTCATCACCGCTTCGGTATATTCGGTCTTGTCTGAATCCGGCCCCACCGCAATTTCCTGCATGGCATTTTTCGATTTCAAAAAGCTGATCGCGCCATTCTGTGCCGGATTCAAATTGCGAATAAAGCTGGTAAACCTCTTATATTCATCCACATATCGCTCACCGCTCATCCCGCCACCACAGCCATAGCTTTCATTGCCAATGCCCAGATATTTCACCCGATAGGGTGCCGGATGGCCATTGGCGGCGCGCATTTTGCCCAATGTCGAAGGCTGATCGGTGGTCAAATATTCCAGCCAAGCCGCCGCTTCGGCTGGCGTGCCCGATCCCACATTGACCGAAATATAGGCCTCACTGCCAATCTGTTCGATGAAATCCATATATTCATCGCTGCCGAATGTGTTTGGCTCCAAAACATTGCCCCAGAAATTCACCCCAGACACCCGCCCCACCTGCGGGCCAATGCCATACCGCCAATTATATTGATCGCCAAAACACCCGCCCGGCCACCGCACCACCGGCACTTTAATCTCACGCAAAGCCGCCACCACATCGCTGCGAATGCCGCGCAGATTGGCTATCGGGGAATCTTTCCCCACCCAAATCCCGCCATAGACCCCCTCGCCCAACATTTCGGAAAATTGGCCAAAAATTTCGCGGTTAATCACCGGCCCGGGACTATCCAAGGCAATCGTGGCAACCGGAACCCCAGGCGCTTGGGTTTGGGCGACTGGCGCTTGGGTTTGGGCAACCGCCCCGGACGCCCCGACCAACATCGCCAAAACCCCAGCCGAACCCAAGCCCGCCAAACGCCACTTCATCCCCATATCCTGCTCCTTAATTGTATGAGTATTGAACCATACCAGCGCCGCACAAACTGTAAAGCCCCAACCCCCATCGCCGCAGGGCCATCGCATATGGCCGATAGAAGAAGAATGGGTTCACGCAGAGGCGCAGAGAAGAAGGGTAGGCGCAAAATTGTTGGCATGTGTTGAGAAAGCTATCTCCGACATCGAAAATACAATAATTTATTGGATTTCATCAAGCCAAGCCCCCCTCTGCGCCTCCCTTTTTCCTCCGCGTCTCGGCGTGAACCCCTTTCTAAAAGCCATATGCGATAGCCCTGCCCATCACCGCCCCGCCCACGCGATAAATCCCTTCCCCCTTGGCCCCCACCCAAACCCACGCTACATGCAAATCACAACAATTAGGCAGCATACCACTTAACGCCTCCCCTTTGAGGGGGAGGCTGGGAGGGGGTCGCCCGCCCCGTCCGCACAACCAAACCTATTCGGAAACTATCGCAACATGACCACCTCCTCCACCCCAAAACCATCGGCCTTGGCGGGCATCCGCGTTCTCGATCTCAGCCGCGTTTTCGCCGCCCCGATTGGCGCGCAAATTCTCGGCGATCTGGGAGCCGATGTGATCAAGATTGAACGCCCCGTGGTCGGCGATGATGGGCGCGGCTATGGCATCGCCTTCGTCAAAGACAAAGACGGCAACAACACCCGTCATTCCAGCTTTTTTGTCGTCGCCAACCGCAACAAACGCTCGATCACCGTCAATCTGTCAAAACCCGAAGGCCAAGAGATCATCCGCGAACTGGTCAAAACCAGCGACGTTTTGATCGAAAACTACAAGGTCGGCGATCTTAAACGCTTCAATCTCGATTACGAAACCCTGCGCCACATCAACCCCCGCCTGATCTATTGCTCGGTCACCGGCTTTGGCCAGACCGGCCCCAGTTCCGCCCTGCCCGGCTATGATGGGCTGTTTCAGGCGACCGGCGGCATGATGGCGGTCACTGGTATTCCCGATGGCCAAACCGGCGCAGGCCCACTTAAAACCGGCCCCTCTCTGGTCGATTTCGTCACCGGCCACAACACCGCCCTCGCCATTATGGGCGCGCTAATACACCGCAACACCAGCGGGGTCGGCCAATATATCGACATCGCCCTGCTCGATACGTCGGTGGCGATGGTCAGCCATATTATGCAAGATTATCTCATCAGCGGCGTCCCCCCACCGCGCATTGGCAATGGTGGCAATGGCGGCGGGCCAGCCAATCTGCTCAATTGCGCCGATGGCATCATCTATATCACCGCTGGCACTGATGAACATTGGCGGCGCTTAACCGTCTTGATGGATCAAGGCGAATTGTTCACCGACCCGCGCTTTGATTCCAACTTCAAACGCGCCACATCGGGCCGCGCCGTGTTGATCGACATCATCATGGTCTGGAGCCGCCAGCTCACCGTCAGCGATATTCTGGCAAAGCTTGACAGCGCCGGTATCCCCGCCGCAAAATACAATGAACTGGCCGAAGTCTGGCAAGAACCGCAAGTCCAACACCGCAATCTGCGCGTCCCCACCCCGCATCCGGTCGCCGCCAGCGGCCATGTTGATCTCATCGCCAGCCCGCTTGCACAGATGTCCGCCTCCCCCGCCACCATCCGCATGGGGCCGCCATTACTCGGCGAACATAATCACCAAATCCTGCACGATCTCCTAGGCCTAAGCGCAGAACGCATTGCCGAATTGGCCGAACAAGGGATTATTTAAGCTGGAATCACAAATGCGCTAAAAACCCCTCCTCCTCGCGGGCATGGCCACTTATATGGCTTTTAGAAAAGGGTTCACGCAGAGACGCAGAGGATGCGGTGAGGTGGGCTTGGCTGGATGAAATCCCATAAATTATTCCATTTTCGATGCGGGACTGAGCTTTCTCAACATGTCACAAGCCCTTCGCGCCTCCCTTCTTCTCCGCGTCTCTGCGTGAACCCCTTCTTCCTTTTCTATCGGCCATATGCGATTGCCATGCCCCAAGGGAGAGGCCTGCGAAGCCACGGGTGTCCTTCGACGGTCGTGGGGGGTGGCCTGCGCTTTCGCGGCAATCAAGGCAAGCTCTCCCCCCGCGCCGCCACCAATATCCCATACCAATCCTGCCGGTTCCACACCACATCCCCCGCGCGCGCCGCTTGCCTAATCCGCGCCACATCTTGCGACCCGACAATCGGCACAATCCCCGCTGGATGCGCCATCAGCCAGCTCAATGCCGCGACACTGCGCGAAATCCCCCGCGCATCGGCAAAATCATCCAATGCCCCAGCCACCGCCATCCCCACCGCCACATCACGCGCATCAACCGGATTCAACAACCGCCCACCCGCCAGCGGCGACCAAGCCAGCACCGTCAACCCCAACATCATCGCCTGATCCATTGCACCATCCTGCACAGGCTCAATCTGCAAAGGGCTGATTTCCAGCTGGGTGCTAGCCAATATCCCACCCAAAAAATGATTCAACGCCGCAGTCTGATGCCGCGAAAAATTCGACACCCCGACACTGCGAATTTTCCCCGAAGCCAGCGCATCTTCCAATACCCGCGCCAGTTCTTGCGGATGCGCCAAAATATCAGGCCGATGAATTTGATAGAGATCAATCACCTCGACCCGCATCCGCTGCAACGAGGCCTCAATCGCCCCCCGCATATATCCCGCGCTTTGGTCATAGGGCGCAGGCGGCGCAATCCCGCCCTTGGTCGCCAGCACAAACCGCCCGCGCAACCCCGGCTCCGCCGCCAAAACCTCGCCCAACAGGCTTTCAGCAGCGCCAAATCCACGCAGGCCGTCAAAACCATAAATATCCGCCGTATCCAACAGCGTAATCCCGCAATCCACAGCAGTATGCACCAGCCGCGCCGCGTCCTCAATCGACCGATAAGTCTCAGCCAATCGCCACATCCCCCAAGCCAGCGGTGAAATGAAAATATCGCTGCGCCCCAATCGGCGCGTTTCAGGTGGTGATGCAAGCATACTCATGGCGTAAACTTAGAGCGTAAACCCATAAACACCATAAAAAACGCCCCCAATCAGGGGAATACACCCAAATAACTCCTCC
>JBEAOQ010000036.1:0-10179 GCA_041164845.1 Pseudomonadota bacterium
ATCAAGGAGATGATCATTCCGTCGCTGCTGCCGGTGCTCGCGCCGATCGCAGTCTACTACATCATCACTGCGGTCGCCGATCAGGCGAGCGGCTTTGCGGCGCTCGGTGCGCTTCTCCTTGGTGTCATCGTTTCGGGCGTTTTCGTCGCCATTTCGATGACCTCGGGCGGCGGCGCATGGGACAATGCCAAGAAATATATCGAAGACGGCCATCACGGCGGCAAGGGCAGCGATGCCCATAAAGCCGCCGTCACCGGCGACACAGTTGGCGATCCTTATAAGGATACCGCTGGGCCAGCGGTTAACCCAATGATTAAAATCACCAATATCGTTGCGCTGCTGTTGCTGGCGGCATTGGCGGCACACGCTGGGGTGTAAACCGCAGCTGTGATTTTGTTGGATTACAGAAAACCCCGTCCAGAGCGATCTGGGCGGGGGTTTTTTTGTCAAATTCCTCCCCTTTGAGCAAAGGAATGGAGCATAATGGCAAATATGAAAAGAGGAATGGTTCACGCAGAGGCGCTGAGAAGAAGGGAAGACGCAGAGATATTGTGAAATGTTGAGAGAGTTATTCCCCGTATCGGTAATAGAATAATTTATTGGATTTGATCCAGCCAAGCCCACCTAACTACCCTCTCTGCGGCTCCCTTTTTTCCTCCGCGTCTCCGCGTGAACCCCTTTCTACCTGCCCGTGATGGGGAGGGAAACCAACGAAGATGGTAGAAGGGGTTGCCATTGGCCTCCCTCATGCGACTTTCTATCACATGCGTTAGCAATTCCTTGGTCTTCCTCTGATAAGCCCTGCTTCGGAAAGAAATTTCCGCGTGGCAAAGGGTATTTTGTGGCTGGAAATGCGCAGCAATCTCTGGAAATTAAACCGCTATCTGCGGCACCCACTGTCACGCCCAAACCAAACATCTCCCCCCTCTCCCCCTTTCTCACCACCGCGCCATCGATCAATGCACCCCACGCCCCCCTTTCCGGTGCGGCGATCCGCGAAGTCGCTTGGGCGGACATGGACAGGCCGGATGCGATCATCGCATGGGATGCACTGGCCAGCTGGGCCAGCGAGTCCAACCCCTTTTTCGAAAGCTGGTATTTGCTGCCTTCACTGCGCGCCCTTGACCCCCATGGCACCGTGAAATTGCTGCGATTTGAGATAGATGGCGATCTGGCGGGCCTAATTCCCATCCGCGCCGAACGCAAATATTACCGCTGGCCGATCCCGCAAATGGGCAATTGGATTCACCCAAATTGTTTCCTTGGTGCGCCTTTGGTGGCGCGTGGGTTGGAGCGCGAATTTTGGAAATGCCTGTTAAATTGGGCCGATAAAAACGCGGGACTGTCGCTGTTTTTGCACCTGTCGCATATGCCGTTGGATGGGGTGTTGCACGGGGCTTTGGTCCGGACATTGACCGAACAATCACGTAATGCTGCATTGGTTCACAGCGAAGAACGGGCGATTCTGCGCTCAAATCAGACAGCAGAAGCCTATTTCGAGACCGCCATGAGCGGCAAAAAACGCAAAGAATTGCGCCGCCAATTCACCCGCCTGTCGGAATTGGGCGCGGTGACGATCAACCGCGCAAGTGACACAACAAACATCGCTGAATGGGCGGAAGAATTTCTGGCGTTGGAAGCCGCTGGCTGGAAAGGCAGCGCGGGCAGCGCCCTTGCCTCGCATCCCGAAACCGCCGCGATGTTCCGCCAATCTATGGCCGGTGCCGCCGGTAAATCGCGGTTGGAACGGTTGGATTTGCGACTGGATGGCCAGCCCATCGCGATGTTGGCCAGCTTCCTGACCCCGCCGACCGCCTTCAGCTATAAAACCGCTTTCGACGAAGCCTATGCGCGGTTTTCGCCCGGCGTTTTGTTACAGCGCGAAAATCTCAACATTCTTGGCAATCCCAATATCACCGAATGCGACAGTTGCGCCGCCGCCGACCATCCGATGATCGACCATATCTGGCGTGAACGCCGCAGCGTGGGCCGAATGTCAATTGCCATTGGCGGCGCAGCGCGGCGATTGCTGTTTACCCAATTGGCCACGGCGGAACTGGGGCGTGATTTGAATGGAGGCCTGTCGTGAGTTTTCTTTCATCCCAATCGGATTTTTCTATCCGATCACATTTTCCCATCGATTCACATAAGGATTTCACGAAAAATTACCCTGAAGTCCCGCATATTTTACAGCACAGTCTTACCGATAGTCCGCTGCTGGAGTTGGAATCGCTGGCCTCACTGGCTGAAAATCTGCCCGAAACCAGCATCGAATATAATCGCGGCAATTTGCCGATTGGTGTCGATGGCAAGCCCGCCCCGACCGGTATTCCCATCGGTGAAACCATCCGGCGGATTGCGCAAAGCGGCAGTTGGGCGGTGTTGAAAAATGTCGAACAGGCCCCCGCCTATGCCGCGCTGCTGGATGATCTGTTGCAAGAATTGTGTCCGACAATCGAAGCCAAAACCGGCGCAATGCTGAAAACCCAAGGGTTTATTTTCATCTCATCGCCGCTTGCTGTCACTCCCTATCACTTTGATCCGGAACATAATATCCTGCTGCAAATTCGTGGGTCAAAAGTAATGACCCAATTTCCCGCCGGCGATTCGCGCTATGCGCCTGACTATGTGCATGAAGCCTATCACACCGGCGGCGCCCGCGAATTGATCTGGCATGATGAGATGCTGGCAGGCGGCACGGAATTTGCGATTGCAGCGGGACAGGCGTTATTTGTGCCGGTGATGGCCCCGCATTTTGTCCGCAATGGGCCGCTGCCTTCGGTGTCCTTGTCGATTACATGGCGCTCAGAATGGAGTTTTGCCGAGGCAGATGCGCGGGCGCTGAATGGGTTGTTGCGGAAATTGGGCCTGAGTCCGGTATCTCCGCGCCGTTATCCCGCGCAAAATCGGGTTAAGGCAATTGCTTGGCGCATAGCGCGGAAATTGGGGTTGGGTTAAAAGCAAAATAACATAATATTTTATCGTCATTGCGAGCGCAGCGAAGCAATCCATCACCCGCTCTGGATGGCTTCGCTGCCCTCGCAATGACATAGATAAATTTGGATTTTTCAACCCCCCGGATGATAAAAATCATAAATCATCTGGGCTACCGCCGCACTAACCCCAGGCGCACGTTGCAAATCTTCCAGCCCCGCACTGCGCACCCCGCTGGCGGTGCCAAAATGCAGCAACAGCGCCCGTTTGCGCGCCGGGCCAATCCCTGAAATCTCATCTAATGGGCTGGCGGTAATCGCGCGGCTGCGCTTATCACGGTGCGCGCCAATGGCAAAACGATGCACCTCATCACGCAAGCGTTGCAAATGGAACAGCAGGGGTGAATTAACCGGCAACATTTTTTCGCGGCCATCGGGGAAATGAAACACTTCACGCCCATCACGGCCATGGTGCGGCCCTTTGGCAATGGCAATCAGCGCCACATCCTCAATCCCCAGCTCTTCCAACACCCCACGCACCGCGCTCATCTGCCCTTTGCCGCCATCAATCAGCAGCAGATCGGGCCAAGTGCCGCCGGTGCGTTCGGGATCTTCCTCCATAATACGGCCAAAACGCCGCGACATCACCTCGCGCATCATGCCGAAATCATCACCCGCCGCCGTTTCCGCCCTTTTGATATTCCATTTGCGATATTGCCCTTTGCGGAAACCTTCGACCCCCGCCACCACCATCGCGCCCAAAGCATTGGTGCCCATTATATGGCTATTATCATAGACTTCGACCCGATCAGGCTCCTCGGCCAGTTCCAAAAACTCGACCATCTCGCGCCAGATTTTGGCTTTGGTGCTGCTTTCAGCCATCCGGCGATCCAACGATTCCACCGCATTGCGCACCGCCTGATCCATCAACCGCCGCCGATCTCCGCGCTGCGGCACGGAAATATCCACCGCCCCGCCCGCACCCGCCTGCAATGCCTCGGCCAATAATTCCGCTTCGGGTAGCAGCCTATCCAGCAAAATCAAACGCGGCGGCGGCACTTCCTCGTAAAATTGCGCCAGAAAGCTCTGCATCACCTCTTCTTCGCTCAACCCTTCGGTATGGCTGGGGAAAAAAGCGCGGTGCCCCCAATTGGCCCCGCCGCGAATAAAAAACGCCTGTATCGCCATATGCCCGCCCTTGCTGGCCAGCGCGAAAATATCGCCATCGCCCAGCCCGCCGCCGTTAATCGCCTGTGTTCCTTGGATGAATGTTGCGGCGCGCAGCCGATCGCGCAAAATTGCGGCGCGTTCATAATCCAAAGCCTCGGCGGCCTCATTCATCTGCACTTCGATTTTTTTCTGCACCGCCCCCGATTTCCCGCCCAAAAACTGCTTCGTTTCCTCGACCAATTCGGCATAATCATCGGGCGATATCCGGCCAACACAGGGCGCGCTGCACCGTTTGATTTGATAGAGCAAACAGGGCCGATCACGCCGCGCAAAATAGCTATCGGTGCAACTGCGCAATAAAAACAGCTTTTGCAGGGCATTCAGTGTGGCATTAACCGCCTGACCGCTGGCGAATGGGCCGTAATATTTGCCGGTAAACCGCCGCGCCCCGCGATGTTTCAGAATGCGCGGATAATCATGCCCACTGCGCAACAGGATGAAAGGGAATGATTTATCATCACGCAGCAACACATTATACGGCGGACGATACCGCTTAATCAGCTGCGCTTCCAACAACAAAGCCTCGGCTTCGCTGTTGGTGGTGATGATTGTCATGCTGCGAGTTTGCGACACCATCCGCTGAATGCGGTTGGTCAGCCGGTCAAATTGGGTGTAATTCGCGACGCGATTGCGCAAAGCCTTGGCCTTGCCGACATAGAGCACATCGCCGCGCGCATCGCACATCCGATAGACCCCGGGACGCAGCGGCAGAGTGGCGACCACTTCACGGATCGCGGCGACACCGATGGCAATATCCGAACCGACATCCGCGCCCCCCGCGCCGGTCAGCGTATAGGTGGCGTGGTCTTCGTTAAACCGATTGGCCGAATGGGGATCAGATGTCGGATGCACCGCCGCGTATATCGGATCAGCTGTTGTTGGATCTTGGGGAGGCGGTTTGTGGGGCATGGAATGCGAATAGGGCTTTCTCTCCGCTTTGGGGAGTGTGTTTAGAAGCTTTTCCGAAATTCTATCCCCAGCACCCGTCCCATCGGGTCAAGATAATCCGCCTGATAGCTAAGCGGGGTTGCCCCAAAGGCGTCGGTGACTTTTTGGCGCGAATCTAGGATATTATTGGCCATTATCGAGAAACGCCCACCTGTGAGGAAAGGCAGTGATTTGACCCAAGATTTCTGCTGATCCATATCCACAAACAATCGCAGATTCAGCTTGAACACGCTGCCAAAGCGCAGATCGGCACCGCTGGTATTGACCCGGGTGGGGGTGAACCAATTGCCATTCAACCGAAAACCCTTGCCCTTGTAAAACAGCCCGCCTTCAAATTCGACGGCATGTTTGGCCACCCCGCCATTGCTGGCCAAGGCATCACCATTGAGCAAATCGAGAAACGCCGCGCCCGGGGCGAGTTGCACTTGGTCGGTGAATTGGATGGTGTGGAATAAGGATAAGTTCCAACGCCCAGCAAATTGCCCGCCCGGCCCGCCCATCATGCCACCAGCGGGAGGGCGTCCGCCACCGGCACCTGCGGGACGCCCCACACCGCCGCCAAATCCGCCGCGCCCACCCACCACTGGTTTACCCAAGGTGCCCATAAAATTCAGCCCCCAGCGCAGCCTCTCTTCCTTTTGCATCGCCAGCATAACCGGCCTTTGGTCAATCGCGGTAATCTGGCCCGCCCCATTGCGAGTCACACGGGTCGGATATGCAGCCTCAATCGCCGGTGTCAGCAGGGGGAAACCGATTGTTATATTATTGGATTCATTGCTAAAATATTCGACCACCAAATTGGACGAGGATTGATTCGCCTTGGCCATAAACGGCAATTGCCAATTCAATCCCAATTTGATGTCATGCCGCTGCTGCGCCGCCAGCAAAGGATTGCCGCCGCTGGTGATGCTGGCCAGCACCGTTTGCCCATTGGTAAAATCATAAATCGGCACATTGAAACTGGTGGTTTGCGGGCTGTTCAAACTGCTTAAACTGGGTGCGGATTTGCTGCTGAGGTAGCTGGCTTGCAGGCCAAATTTTTTGGTAATGCCCCATGTGACACCGGCGCTCCAATTGCTCAACCAATCAAAATCGGAAAACCGATCTGCGCCCGCGCTAAAATTCAGACTTATGTCGCCCAGTGCCGCCCCCACCCCGCTGCGGCGGCTGGTGATCGGCATAGCCAAATTCATCCCCACCGACCCATCACCGCGCCGCAACCGCGATGGGCCGGTCAACACCCGCGAATCGTCGCTGGTTTGCGCGGTATAGGCAAAGCCGGCCTTGACCGTCAGCGCCACATCGCCGGCCGGCATATGGAAAGGGTGACCGACCAATGTCACCAGACTGGTCACGCTGTCGCTATAGCTGCGCGCCGTGCTGAAACCGGCATTGGGCAAGGCGGGCAATGCCCCCAATATCGGTAATGTCCCAGCCAGCGCCGCCGCCGTCAGCGATGTGGTATTGGCCCGATTATCGGTGCGATTGCTGCTGCTGATATGGCTGGCATCCAGCGTGGCGGAAAATTGCCAATCGCCAAATCGTGTGTTTAATCCGGCCCCGCCCTGCATCGTGTCGGTGCGGTTAAACCGCATCAATGCCCCGGGTAATGTCCGCAAGGCACTGGCTCCGCTGGGCGCGATTAAGGTCACCGCATTCAGACCCGACAGGCTGGTGTTATCGGCGCGGCTGATCGTGCCGTTCAGGGTGAATGTCCCCGCCATACCATCCTTGCCCAGTCCCAATGTGCGGGTGACGTTCAGCGAATTATTGAAGCGATTGCCCAATAGGCTGCGATTGCTGGCCATATTAGGATCATTCGCCACCGCCGACAGCGATCCCGCACTTTGTAAAACCCCGCGCTCTGCCTCGGTCAATAGGCTCTTATGCTCGTTGGCAAAGGTAATGTTCAGCCGTTTGTTCTTGTCTATCCGCAACATTGTCGCTTCTAAGGTCAGGGTAGCCGTCCCGCCGCGATCGGGCGCGGCATATTCCACCTCCACCCCATTGCGGCGATAATGGTCTTTAAGGATAAAATTCATCACCCGTTGATCGGCGCTATAGCCATAGCGCAGCGCCACTTCTTCGGGCAAAATTTCCAGTTTTTTGATCGATTCAGGCGGAAAATCGCGCATTTCACGAAAGGAAGAAATGCGTTGGCCGTTAATCAGAATTACCGGCATCCCACCGCCGCCACGCCCGCGTCCTGACCCAGCCTGCGGAGCCACCGCCGCCACCAATTCGGCGATAGATTTGGCGCCATAGGCCGAAATATCCTGCTCATTCATCGTCACAATCGGCACCTGTGGCGCATCGACCATGCCGGGGATTTTTGCCCCTGTCGCCACCACGACAATTTCAGGTGTTTTGGCACCATCTGCCCCTGCGTCATCATCCCTATTGGCATTTTGCCCGATTGGCTGCCCAATTGAAGCTGGCATTGGGGCCACTTCGGGAGCCAGTTCCGCCGCCTTAGCCCAAGCAGGAACCGCGATCAGCGCCGATGATAGGAGGAGTGATTTCAACATAGACTGCCCGATGCGCAATAATACCTGTCGAGGCAAGGGGTTAGCGGGTAACATTTTGTCGCGTGGATGTTACAATTTGGTTATGATCTGCCAAGTTGGAATGTCCGAGTTTGCAGGGCTTCCCTTTTGCCCTTTACCTCGCTATGGCGCGCCCAGAGATAAGCAAATCAGCTCATATTACGGAAATCAGACCAAGGATGGCGAAAGAAGAACTCCTCGAAATGCGCGGCACAGTGCTGGAACTGTTGCCCAACGCTATGTTCCGCGTAAAGCTGGAAAACGGCCACGAAGTGCTGGGCCATACCGCTGGCAAAATGCGCAAAAACCGGATTCGCGTGCTGGTTGGGGACGAGGTTTTGGCTGAATTGACCCCCTATGATCTGACCAAGGCGCGGATCACCTATCGCTTTATGCCCGGACGCGGCGGCCCCGGTCAGTTTTAAGCCTCGGTCTTATGGCCGAACCAACCCTCATCTTGGCATCCGCCAGCCCGCGCCGCCGCGAATTGCTGGCACGGCTGGGGGTGGAACCTTGCGCCATTGCCGCTGCGGATATTGACGAAACCCCGCACAAAGCTGAAATTCCGCGTATCTATGCCATGCGAATGGCGCGGGAAAAGGCGCAGGCTACGGCAAGTGATGATAGCTATGTCCTTGCCGGTGATACCGTAGTCGCGCTTGGCCGCCGGATATTGCCCAAGGCCGACGACGCAGCCACTGCCCGCCATTGCCTCAATATCCTCTCTGGCCGCCGCCACCGCGTGTTATCCGCAATCGCCTTGCGCGCACCCGATGGCTCCATCCGCGAAAAAATCTCCGAAACCATTGTCCGCTTCAAGACGCTCTCCTCTGCCGAAATCGACGCCTATATCGCCGGTATGGAATGGCAGGGCAAGGCTGGCGGCTATGCCATCCAAGGCCGCGCCGAAACGCTTATCAGCTGGATCAGCGGCAGCCATTCCGGTGTGATGGGCCTGCCGCTGTTTGAAACCCGCAGCCTGTTGCAATCGGCGGGATTTGCCGTTGACTGATCCAGAATGGCAGGTCGAACAGGGCATCGGCGAAGACCGCGCCTTGCTCATGCACAATGACGCAATCCTAGCGGCGCGGATGTCGTGGCCCACAGGATTGGCGGCCGGCCTGATCGCCGATGCGCTACTAATCTCGCGGCACAGGGGCGCAAAACGCGGAACAATGCGCTTTGACAATGGCCAAGAAGCATTGGTCGATGCCCTGCCCGCCGACGCCTGCGAAGGCGCAAAATTACGGGTCAAAGTGACCCGCGCCGCCTTAAGCGAGACTGGCCGTTTCAAACGCGCCCAATGCCGCCCCACCATCGACGCGCCGTGCTCCGCCCCCAACCTGGCCGATAGCTTGCGCAGCGATGGCGGTTCTGTCCGCGTGGTTCGGCGTTTACCCGCATCGGCATGGGAGGATATTTTTGCCCAAGGTTGGAGCGGCCAATGCGATTTTGCCGGCGGTGCGCTGACCATCTCGCCCACCCCCGCGATGAGCGTGATTGACATCTACGGCACCCTGCCCCCTCCCGCACTGGCTTTGGCGGCGGTTCCGGCCTTGGCCAGCGCCTTGCGTCAGCTTGATTTGGCGGGCAATATCGGCATAGATTTCCCGACACTGGCCGAAAAAACCCAGCGCCGGGCGGTGGATGCGGCGCTGACATCAGCTTTGGATGATTGGCCCCACGAACAAACCGCGATGAATGGCTTTGGCTTTGTCCAATTGGTCGCCCGCTTGGAACGTCCGTCGATTTTGCACCTTATTGCCCAAAATCGCCCCGCCGCCGCTGCGCGTTTTGTGTTGCGTCAGGCCGAAGCGGTTGAGGGTGCCGGGGCAATTTTGATCACCGCCCATCCCGATGTCACCCAAGCCATTCTGCCCGCATGGCAAGACGAACTCGCCCGCCGCACGGGCCGAATTATCCGTATCGCGCCGGATAACAACCTTGCGCTGGACGGCGGATTTGCGCAGAGTGTGCCGCTATGACCACCCGCAAATGCCCGATCTGCGCCAAACCGCGCAGCGAAACCCACAGCCCCTTTTGCTCGCTGCGCTGCCGCGACCGTGATTTGGTGAAATGGCTGGCCGATGGCTATGTCCTGCCCAGCCCGATTATCCCCACCGATGATGACGAGGATTTGTAATTTAGTAATGAAAAGGGGTGGACATCAGCCCCACACCTCGCCATAGGCGCGGCATCAAATGCGTTGGTTTATCCAATGCCACATGCCCGGGTAGCTCAGTTGGTAGAGCACATGACTGAAAATCATGGTGTCGGCGGTTCGATCCCGTCCCCGGGCACCATTTTTTCGGATTAAATGACCGTCCGGGGGACGGTCATCCGAAAAACTCCCGAGCGACAGCGAGGGGCACGCTATCGAATTGCAGATACCCCCAAAGACAACCACTGAGTCCGGGGGACTGTTCCCCGAAAAACTCCCGAGCAGAGCGCCGCACGCGGTCGGGCAATCACGCTATAATTCATCAATTCATCGGGATTGGGGGTCAGCCAATTTGCGTTGA
>JBEAOQ010000037.1:0-4435 GCA_041164845.1 Pseudomonadota bacterium
ACCATTTGAATTTAAATATATTTATTTTGAATCTCAACATGCTCTAACGTGTGCCGATTTTGATAGCCAGCGCGGCGGTTGAAGCCGTTGCGGCTGCGGGCAGCTGGCGAGTGAGCAAACAGCCGTTTCGTATTCGTCCCTTGCCCCCCCTGCAAAACCTCAACCAGCCCCGCCCGCCTTCTGCCCCAACCCCAGCTCCCCCGCCAAATCAATCAACCGCCGACACGCCAATATCGCGCTGCCTTCGTCTTCATCCATCAAGGCGCGGACAAAGGCGTTGCATTCGGCGTGGCCTTCGCGGGTTTTTTGGCGGCCGACCAGCGTGATAAGCGGGCCAATCAGCCGCTGAACCGCGTCGCTGCCGGTCGAGTTGCGGGTATCGCTTAAGACATCCATCGCGTGCAAATAGAGGCAATGCGCGGCCTGAGCCGGATTGCAGGCATGGGCGCATTGGCAATTCCACGATGCCGAGGTGGCGGCAACCGATTGCAAATTGCTATTCTTTGGCGAAGCAACCGAATGATGGGCTTCGGATGGGCCGCGATCAGGAGGGGGCGTGGCTCCATCGGTCATGGCCCCTTGTATCGGAACAAATATGTAAAACTGGTCAAATACTCACTAGGTAGGCGTGAATAAGCAGCCCGACCAAACCGCCAACCAGCGTGCCATTGATCCGGATAAATTGCAGGTCGCGGCCCACCGCACCCTCGATCCGGTCAGTTACCGTTTGCGCGTCCCAGCGTTTCACCGTTTCCGACACCAGCGTGACAATCGCGCCGCCATAACGCGATGCTACCCCCACCAGCACCCGCCGGGCAAAGCGGTTGACCGTGATTTGCAACGCCGCATCTGATTGCAAACTCTGGCCAAGCTGGGTAAATGATTCGCCCAGTTTTTCTGAAATAGCCGCATTTTCCTGCGATACCTCGGTTGATTTACGCAGGACAGAGGCGCGAAACCGATCCCATAGCGTATCCAGCCAAGCCGCCATCGCCGGATTGGCCAGAATTTCCGCCTTCATCCGCGCAATTTTGGCGGCCATATCAGGGCTGTGTTGCAGATCATGCGCCAGACTATGCAGCCCGTCCTCCAATTTGGCGCGCAGCGGATGATTGGGATCGACAATACATTCCGCCAACAAGCGATACAGCCCATCCAAAATGCCATTGGCCAGCCGTTCATCCAATCCGGTCCAACGCATGATGCTATTGGCCCTGTCGTGGATCATATTGCGGATCAGATCTTCATTCTCTTCCAAGATCAGCCCCGTCCAGCGCAATAGCGATTCCAGCAAGGGCAAATGGCGGCGATTTTCAATGCTATTATCCAGCAGTTGGCCCAAAAGCGGGGCCAGATCGAGCTTGTCCAATTGGCCGTGGATTTGCGATTTGGCCATTGCGCCAATCTGTTCGCCAGCCGATGAATGGAGCAAATCGCTGGCAAAACGGGCAATATTGGCGCGGCTCTTGGTGTTCTGGCGGCTTGGTTCGCGGGTTGCTTGGTTTGGATTGTTCAGAAAACCCCCCAGCGCGCCCGCTATATTCATCGCCCGCATCCGCCGTGCGACCACCTGCGGGGTGAGGAAATTATACCGCAAAAATTGCGCCATACTATCGGCGATGCGGTTTTTATTGGCCGGAATAATCGCGGTATGCGGGATGGGCAGGCCCATCGGATGACGAAACAGCGCCGTCACAGCGAACCAATCGGCCAGACCACCCACCATCGCCGCCTCGGTAAAGGCGCGTAGCCAAGGCCATAGCCATAAGGGTTGCGCACCGTCAAAATGCACCGATAGCGCGAATAAACCCGCCATCAACCCCAGCAAAGCCGTCGCAAAACGGCGCATTACCCGCGCTTTATCCTCACGCAGAGCACCGCCCAACCCCCACCACAGCGGAGAATTGGTCAATTGTGGCCTATTCGGCAGGGACGGCCTCCGCTGACAGATGCGCGTGTTCGGGTTCATAGGTGAGCAAGCCACGCCGCAGTTTTGGCCCCAACCGCTTTTCCACCCCATCCGCCAAACTGAAAGCAGCGGGAACAATAAGCAGGGTCAGCGCGGTGGACACGATCAGCCCGCCAATCACCACCACCCCCATCGGCGCACGCCAAGCGCTGTCCCCCGTAAGCGACACGGCGGTTGGCACCATACCGGCGGTCATCGCCACGGTGGTCATCACAATTGGCTGCGCACGCTTGCTACCAGCTTCGACAATGGCGGTGAATTTATCGGCTCCGCGCTCCATTTCTTCGATGGCAAAATCAATCAACAGAATTGAATTTTTGGCCACAATGCCAAACAACATCAATATGCCAATATACACCGGCATAGAAACGGGCTGGCCGGTTATGGCCAAAGCCATCAGCCCACCCAAGGGTGCCAGAAACAGCGATGCCATATTCACCATTGGCGAAACCACGCGATGATAGAGCAGCACCAGCACCGCAAATACCAACAATAACCCGCCGGGAACCGCCAGTTTAATGTTACCGATCATCTCACTTTGCCAGCGATCATTGCCGAATGGGGTGTTGGATACCCCCGATGGCAAATGCATCATAATCGGCAATGTGTTGATCTGTTCGGTGGCGGTGCTTTTGACCACACCCGGTGCCAGATCGGCGCCAATAAACAGGCGACGTTCCTGATTATACCGTTGAATGCTGACCGGCCCCGAACCCAAGGTGATTTCGGCCACCCGTGACAGCGGCACCGACCCGCCACTGACCGTGGGAACGGGCAGATTGGCGATATTCGTCAGGTCACGCCGTGCGGCCTCGGATAGGCGGACGCGAATCGGGACTTGGCGGCTGATAAGCGAGAATTTGGCCGCGTTTTGATCAATTTCACCAATCGTGGCCACCCTGATTGCTTGGCTGAGCGCGGTTGTCGTCACCCCCAGACTGGCGGCCAAATCCAAACGGGGTTTGATAACCACTTCGGGGCGCTTTAGGTCGCCATTGATGCGTGGTGCCACGACATCTTTGATACCCTTCATCTGCTCGACCAAAGTTGCTGCTGTATCTTCTAATTGGCGCGGGTCAGAACTGGACAGCATGATGGAAATCGGGCGGCCCGAACCCGTGCCCCCGCCCGGCCCTATGGCTTGGAATGAAACCCGCGCATCGGGAATTTGTTGGAGCAAGGTGGTTAACGACCGTTCAATCTCATTGGTTTTACGGCTGCGCTCTTTTTTTAACACCACAAAAATCCGGACATTTCCTTCACGGATATTTTTCAAAGCATGGTCAACTTCAGGCGTCTTATCGAGAATTTTTGTGACTTTATCAGCCATAATTTCGGTTTGGGCCAAAGTGGTGCCGGGAACCATTTCGATGGCAATTTGGGAATAATCGCTGTTTTGCATCGGCAAAAATTCGCTGGGCAGCACGGCAAACAATATCATCGTCATCACAAAGGCGGCCGCACATACCCCCATCATCCACACGCGATGGTCATGCAGCCGCGCCCCAATCCGGGCAATGACAAAATCATACCAAGGCCCCAGATTGCCGCTGAAAATATGGGCAATGAATTTGACCAGATGATAGATGGCCACCGCCACCACCAATCCGATGGCAATCGCAGGTAGCCAGATCAACCAATGGCTGAACCCGGCCCACGCCGCCAATTTAAAGCTGAATTTGATGCCAAAGACCAAGCCGCCTAGCACCGAACCAAACGCCATGACAGCAAAGACATAATACATAAAATGCGATGGAATACGTTGCAATTGTCCGCGCAGATGTTTGGCCAGTTTGTTATCAAGGCTCCACAGCAGCAAGCGGTTGTAGCGTTCCATCATCGGCCCATTCGCATGTTCGGCATGGCCATGTGCTTGCAAGAAATAGGCGGCAACCATCGGGGTAATCATCCGCGCCACGGCCAAGCTCATCAGCACGGAAACAACCACGGTCAGACCGAAGTTTTTGAAAAACATCCCTGAAACGCCGGGCATCAACCCCACTGGCAAAAATACGGCGACGATGGAAAATGTCGTGGCCACCACCGCCAAACCAATTTCATCCGCCGCATCAATCGAAGCCTGATAAGCACTTTTGCCCATCCGCATATGGCGCACGATATTTTCAATTTCGACAATCGCATCGTCAACCAAAACACCCGCAACCAAGCCCAGCGCCATCATCGACAATTGATTGAGGGTGAAGCCAAACCACGCCTTCATAAACCAAAAAGTTGGGATAGCGGACAGCGGAATAGCGATGGCCGAAACCATGGTTGCCCGCCAATCCCGCAAGAAGAAAAACACCACGATAACCGCCAAAATCGCCCCTTCAACCATCGACGACATAGACGAGTCATATTGGGATTTGGAATAATCAACCGACGAGAACAGGCGGGTATAATGGATCCCCTTATGCTCATTCGACAGCTTTTCCAGCTCGACCATCGCCCCATCATATACCGAGA
>JBEAOQ010000038.1:0-2950 GCA_041164845.1 Pseudomonadota bacterium
GTCACAGAATTCTCAAAACCGAAAAAAGTCGACACTCATTCAGGCGCCTCTCAAACAAAAGAGATAACCCGCGCCCCAACTACCCCCCCAATTGCGCAGACAAATTCCGCGCCGCCGTCACCAACCCCGCCGACAATTCCCCAATCCCCACCCGCGCCACCGCTTGCGTCAACCCCGTCGCCACCAGCGCATGGCTTGGTTCAGCCGCAGCCCCCCGCCACACCGGCGCGGCAACCACGGTGACACCGGCGATATAATTGCCCTCATCCACCGCAAAGCCCTGTGCGCGGGTCTGCGCCACTTGCGCCTGCCAATCGGCAAATGTCGGCGGCGCATCCCAGTGCAACCGCGCAAATCGTGCCTCAATCTTATCCAGCGGCATATCCGAATAAGCCGCCAAACAGCGCCCCGTCGCACTTATCAAGGCCGGAAAACGGCTGCCGACCTGCGCCGATAGCTGAAAATTCGCGCCGCCCTGCGCGGTGGCCACGACAATCATATGGTCTTTGGATGCAATCTGCACCCCCAACATGGTGACATCATGGGCCAATGCCAGCCGGTCTAACACCGCCTGCGCCAGATCGGCAAAACGGTCACGCCGCAGCCAGCCCCGCGCCAAGGTCAGCACCCCGGCATCCAGCGCATAGCGTTTGGTATCGGCATCAAATGCCACCAATTCCTCATCGGCCAAAGCGCGCAATACATAGAGCGCGGTGCTGGGGTTCAACCCCAATTCGCGGGCGATTGCCCCCAATCCCAGCGGGGTATCGCGTCGGCCCAACAGCCGCAATACCGCCGCCGCACGCGAAATGGCTGGGGCTTTGCTGGCTTTTACCACGAGGGATAGATCGTTTGTCATTCTGCATATTGAATATCATTCTGTATTTGCAAATGCAACACAAATATGCGAGAGGCGAATCATGAGCAAACTCACCGCCTTCACCAGCTATGCCGATGCGCAAACCCATGCCAATCCCGCTGCGCTGTGGGATCTGTTCGACGGCGACCGTGAATTTCTGAACATCGCGCATGAATGTATCACCCGCCACGCCATTGGCGATGGCCGCGCCGCCGTGCGTATCGCTCATGCCGAAGGCCACGACGAAATTCTCAGCTTTGATACCATATCAGCAGGCGCGGCGCGCTTCGCCCATTGGCTTGATGCCGAGGGGGTTCAACCCGGCGATCGCATTGCTTTCATGCTCGAACCGTCGCTGGCGTTTTATGTCTGCCTGTTTGGCGCGATGCAAACCGGCGCAATTTCGGTGCCGATGTTCACCCTGTTCGGCCCCGATGCGCTGCGGTTGCGGGTGGGTGATTGCAACCCCGCCATCCTGATAACCAATGCCGAAAAAGCCGATATGGCGCGGGACGTGGCGGCGGATGTCCAAACGCGGGTGGTGGTCGCCGATGCAGTCCTGCTAGACACTATTGCCAAATACCCCGCCACCTATACCCCCAAAACCAAAGCCAATGATCTGGCGGTGTTCCAATATACATCGGGCACCACCCGAACCTTGCCCGAAGCGGTCAAACATACGCATAAATCTTTGGTAACGCTGATGTTTGCCGCGCTTTATGGCACCGGCATCCGGCCCGGCGATGCATTTTTCTGCCCATCGTCGCCCGCTTGGGGTCATGGGCTGTGGCATGGCACTTTGGCCCCGCTGGGCATGGGCGTCACCACCGGCACTTTTGCCGGACGTTTCGATGCGGTGCGGCTGATGCAGGCGCTATCCGACCATAAAATCACCAATATGTCCGCCGCCGCCACCCATTATCGGATGATGAAAAACAGCGGCCAAGCCGATCAATTTGCCTTTCATTTCAAAAAACTATCCTACACCGGCGAACCGATTGACCCCGCAACGCTGGATTTTATCGACCATACATTTAAAATCCCCGCTTGCAGCATGTATGGCACCACCGAAATCGGCGTGGTGCTGGTCAATTACCCGGGCGCAGATGATTTCGTGGTTAAACCCGGCGCACTGGGCAAGGCGGTTCCGGGCCAGAAATTGCAAGTGCAAACCCCCAAGGGCGCGGCATCCGCAGTCGGTGACATCGGTGAATTGATGCTGTGGCGGCGCGACAAATGGGAAACAACCAAAGACCTCGCCAAAATTGATGCCGACGGCTATTTCTATCATTGCGGCCGCGCCGATGATGTCATCATCTCCGCCGGCTGGACGATGAGCGCGGTGGAAATCGAAAACACCATGCTCAAACATCCCGATGTGCGCGAATGTGCCGTCATCGGCGCGCCCGATGCCACGCGCGGGTTGGTGGTCAAGGCTTTCGTAGTCAGCAACCGCCCCGCCAGCGATATATTTACCAAAGAACTTCAAGAGTTTACCAAATCCCGCCTCGCCGCGCATGAATTTCCACGCATTGTGGAATTTACTGCGGAATTACCCAAAACCCCAGCGGGCAAGGTGCATCGCAAAATGCTCCGCGACCGTGAAGCGTTGAAGGCTGCAGAGGTGCAATGATCCGGCTGTTGCGCCTTCCGACCGTGGCAGCGGCACTAGCCGCGTCTGCTGCGCCCTCGTTGGCGCAGGGTGTGTCAGTATCTCCTTTACAGGCGAAGGGCGATGCCACCCTGTCTGTTAGCGTCGATCGGCTGCCGTTTGTCCATGCGGTCGATCCGCGCTATCAGTCGTTCCAGATCGGCTTCTCGCACCTCACCGGCGGCGAGACTTGGAAATCCTACGACGCGATGTCCAAGTCACAAGCGACCGATATTTCGCAAGTTCGCGAACCCCGCGCTGCGACCGATCTAGGCAATCGTCGGCTGCGCAACCTGACCGCTGCTCTTTCGCCACTCTACTTGCGTTACAGCGGCACCACTGCCAACTCGGCGTTTTTCGACGGGGCACCCGCAGCACCGGCCGCCATACCCGCCGGATTCACCGTCATGCTCACGCCGGGGCGGTGGAAAGCGGCGCTG
>JBEAOQ010000039.1:0-3557 GCA_041164845.1 Pseudomonadota bacterium
ATCCGATCAGGAAAAACAAACCTGATCGGGAAAGGGTCTAGCACCAGCCGAATCGGTCGTATCAACCGATAAAATCAGGCGGACAGCTTTTTACGGCCACGTGCACGGCGGGCGCGCAACACATTGCGGCCACCGACGGTGGCGGTGCGGGCGCGGAAACCGTGGCGACGCGCGCGAACAAGATTGCTGGGTTGGAACGTGCGCTTCATCGCAAACCTCAAAAATGCGGCCACCAAACGGGCTGGTCAGCCATAAATAAATAAGGGCCGCCCGCAAAGGCAGCCTGCCGTGGGCTGGCAACTAGCCCCAGATGGACACGGCGTCAAGAGATTCGCACCATATTCCATCATCGGCTCTCGACAGACCCAAAGCGGCGGCTATGGTATAGGATATATTGCATAGGGAGAATGGCTTGGTTGCGCTGGTATCAACGGTTGCCTATCTGGGGTTGGAAGCGCGCAGCGTCGAAGTGCAATGCCAAATCGCCCCCGGAATGCCCGCATTTGCGGTGGTTGGCCTGCCAGACAAGGCGGTCAATGAAAGCCGCCAGCGGGTGCAGGCGACGCTGTCATCGCTCGGCCTGTCCTTGCCGCCCAAACGAATCACCGTCAATCTGTCTCCCGCCGATCTGCCCAAGGAGGGCGCGCATTATGATTTGCCGATCGCGCTGGCCCTGCTGGCGGCGATGGGCGTAACCGATGCCGAACAATTGGGCGATTTTATCGCGGTCGGTGAATTGGCGCTGGATGGTCGGATCGTCACCTCGCCCGGGGTGTTGCTGGCCGCGCTTCATGCCAGCACTTTGGAAAAAGGGCTAATTTGCCCCGCCAGCCAAGGTTCCGAGGCGCGCTGGGCCAGCGGGGTGCCGGTGCTGGCCGCGCCCGATCTTATCAGCCTGCTCAATCATCTTAAAGGCACCCAAATTTTGCTCCCCCCCGAAGCGGGCGAGGCCGATCCCCCCAAACGCGGGCCGGATTTGCGCCAAGTCAAGGGGCAGGAAGTCGCCAAACGGGCTTTGGAAATTGCCGCAGCGGGCGGGCATAATCTGCTGATGGTCGGCCCACCCGGCGCGGGAAAATCGCTACTGGCCAGTTGTTTGCCTGGAATTTTGCCCGAACTCACCCCATCGGAGGCGCTGGAAGTGTCGATGGTTGCCTCAATTTCGGGGACATTAGAAGGCGGCAAAATCAGCCGCAATCGCCCTTTCCGCAGCCCGCATCACAGCGCATCCATGGCGGCGATGACCGGCGGCGGGTTAAAAGTGCGGCCCGGCGAGGTCAGCATGGCGCATCTGGGGGTGTTGTTTCTGGATGAATTGCCCGAATTTCAGCGGGTGGTGCTCGATTCGCTGCGCCAACCTTTGGAGGCGGGTGAGGTCAGCGTCGCCCGCGCCAATGCCCATGTCACCTTTCCGGCGCGGGTGCAGTTGGCTGCCGCGATGAACCCCTGCCGCTGCGGCCATTTGGGCGATCCGGCGCTGGCCTGTTCGCGTGCGCCGCGCTGCGCTGCTGATTATCAAAGCAAAGTGTCCGGCCCATTGCTAGATCGGATTGATCTGCATATCGAGGTTGATCCAGTCAGCGCCGCCGATTTGACCTTGCCGCCGCCATCCGAGGGCAGCGCCGAAGTGGCGGCAAGAGTGGCGGCAGCGCGCAAAATTCAAACCACTCGTTTGGCGGGCACGGGCCGCCGCAGCAATGCCGAGCTGGATGGTGATTTGTTGGAAATCCACGCCACACCCGATGAAGCGGGGGCCAAATTGCTGATGCAAGCCGCAGAAACCATGCGGCTATCGGCGCGGGGTTATACGCGGATGCTGCGGGTAGCACGAACCATTGCTGATCTGGCTGGGGCCGAAACCATCACCCGCATCCACATGGCCGAGGCGCTAAGCTATCGGCGGCAAGCGCCAAGGGCTTAATTATAATAAACTCCATCCCCCTCAAGGGCAGGGCAATCGCATATGGTTTTTAGAAAGGGGTTCACGCAGAGACGCAGAGGAAAAAGGGAGACGCGGAGGGTGCAGAGAAGGGGGATGGGCTAGATGAAAGCCAATATATGATTCCATTTTTTATGTCGACAATATCATTCTCAACATTTCACAATATCTCTGCGTCTTCCTTTTTCCTCTGCGCCTCTGCGTGAACCCCTTCTTCTTTTCATATCGACTTTTCATATCGACCATTTGCGATTGCCCTGAGCTTAAGGCGAGGGTTGGGGTGGGCCTGTCTTGTCAAATTGAAGCGTCGGAAAATTATTCCCGCACCTGCCATTTTAATTCCGACCATCTCAACAAGCGCCCATCATGGCTGCGCACACCGATCGGGCTGATGGGCAGATGATCGGTGGTATCGACCAGCACCGTATTGGGCAGGCCCCCCATGCCATATTTCTCGCCCCATTGACGCAAAGCCAGCATCGCGGGCAGCAAATCCATGCCCTTTTCCGTCAGGCGATATTCCACTTTGCGGCGGTCATGCGCGCAAGGGTCACGCCGCATAATCCCATGCTCCACCTGTTTCGATAGGCGGTTTGACAATATATTCCGTGCGATTCCAATTGTTTCTAAAAAATCCTCAAAATGCTGCACACCATTAAAGGCCGCACGCAATATCAGGAAACTCCACCGCTCACCCATCACCTCCAATGCCGCAGGAAGGCCACATTCCTGTATCGAAGCCAATTCGAGTGACAGAGGCAGCGGACAACCGTCATCATCACAAATCTGGTCAGCGATATAGCGAGATTGGCCCATTGGCGCATTGTGGGCATGAAATGCACCTTATGCAAGTTGCCCCAAAATAAATTTAGATTTCATATTGCAATCTAAATGGCATCATATTAGATTGTGATTCGCAACTTACAATTATGTAAGTGTAACAGCCCAGGAGAAAACCTATGAAAACCGTGTTTTTGCGGATGCTTCCCTATGCCATTTTTCTGGGCCTCAGCGCCGCCAGCCCAAGCCCACTCTTCGCCGCTGCTCCGGCCAGTTACTCGGCGACCATGGCAAAAACCACGGACACCCCGCGCAGCGATATTGTGGAGGGCACCATGTGGCGCTGCACCACCGACATCTGCACCGGCGCTGATGAAGGCCAACGCCCCAGCTATATCTGCCGCCAAGTGATGCGCAAATTTGGCCCAGTTGCCCGCTTCACGTCCAGCAAAGGCGAGCTTACCGCTGCGGAACTGGCCAAATGCAATGCGTTGAAATAAATCGATTTAGAGTATGTTGGCAAAAAGCATGTCCTGAGCCTGTCGAAGGGCGGACAGAGGTTTTGCCAACACACCCTTGCCGCCCGAATCTGACGAGCGTCGTCAATTCATCTTGCGTTCGTCCAACCCCAGCCCGCGCCCGATGATTTCCAGCATGATCTCGCTGGTTCCGGCGAAAATCCGACTGATGCGGGCATCACTATACATGCGGCTGATGCGATATTCATCCATATAGCCTGCGCCGCCGTGAAATTGGACGCATTGGTCCATCACCCGCGCTTCCAATTCGCTGGTTAGCAATTTGGCGGCTGAGGCGTCTTCTGCGGTCAGTTCGCCAG
>JBEAOQ010000040.1:0-3086 GCA_041164845.1 Pseudomonadota bacterium
GGTGTTTAATCGGCCCAAAGTTTCCACCGAAGATGTGTCACGGCCAAACAAAGCACCGACATTCAAATGCCACGAATTTTGCAAATTATATTCGGCATCCAACCGGCCATAAAGCGTTTCATCCTTGCCGATGATCTGCGCCCCCTTGCCCAGCAGCGCATCACCGCTGAAGTTTACCGTCAAAGCCGTCACCGCAGCGCGGCCCGCCGCGACTTCAGCAGTATTCACCGCAGTGAACACACCAGCGGCAAAGGGATTGACCGATGCCCCAGCTTGGCTTGCCGGAATAGAGGCAGCAGTCGACCAGATGGTGCCGCTGGCGGTGCCGCGTGAGATATTTTGCACATTCTTGCGGTTCGAATAAACAAAATCACCCGTCAGTTTCAGATTGTCACCAACTTCTTGAGAGAACGACAGCATCACATTGTGCCGTTTTTCCGAAGGAATAATATCCCAATTTTTGGTAATGTCGCAGCGGCCATTTTGACCGGCAATATTTGTCGTATTCGCCGTGCTTCCAGCCACATAGGGCGCACCCGAGGTATAAGGCGAATAATAGGTTTGGCCATTGGCCACCACGGCCGCCACCGGGCAGAATGTATCGGCAAAGTTAAACCCACCCCGCGCCACTTGGTTGGCCCCGGTGAAGCTGCGATCCGCCGCATTGACATTGTCACGGTTGGAAAACGCATAAGCAAAAACCAGCGAACCTGTGTCCCACTTCTTGCCCGCGACGATACCAGCGTTGATCGTGCCATATTTCTTGCCGAAACCTTTTTGGAAATTGACTTCCAACCCATCGACCTTGCGACGGGTGATAAAGTTAATCACCCCAGCCACTGCGTCCGAACCATAGACCGAAGATGCACCGTCCGACAAAACTTCTACCCGCTCCAACATCATCGGTGGAATAATATTCGGGTCAGCCAAAACGTGATTGGCGCCGCCAACCGGCAAACGGTGACCATTGAGCAAAATCAATGTCGAGTTCGAAGCCGAAGCACCCAATGAGTGAATGGTTGGGGCATTGGTGCCCGCGCCGTCAAACGAACCGAAGCCGCCTTGGCCCGGGCTGTTCAAGCCCACCACCGCTGGCACTGATTTCAACACTTGCTGCACCGTATTCGCGCCCAGCTTGGCAATATCGTCCTTGCCAATCGACACCAGATTCGAACCGACCGGAGCCACGCCTTTAAGGCTGGAGCCGGTAACCACAATCACCGAATCCTCGTCCTTGGCATCGGCTTTTTTCGCAGATGGCGCAGCTTGCGCCAAGGCCGCAACGGTCCAACCCAAGCTCAAGGCGACAACAGATGTGTGAACAGCAAAACGAAATTTCGAGCGCATAAATAGTCCCTCCCAAAGGCGCGCTGGCGCCCTCTTGGCGCTCAGTTAACCGTTTGGTACATGGACTAACTGGTTACGTCAATGCCCAACTGTGGCAATTATGTTACACCTCATAATAAAAATGCGCCCGTCTCATCCCTGTGGCATAGCCCTTTGTGCGCCGCGTCGAATCGACATCCCGACCAGTCCCGCCGACAGCGCACAAATCAGCAATGGCACGCAATAAACCGCCAAAATCATCGGCACCGACACTTTCGCGCTGAGCAAATACCCCGCCATAATCGGGCCAATCACCGCTCCGCTGCGCCCGACACCCATCGCCCAGCCAATTCCGGTTGCCCGACTTTCCGCCGGATAAGACGACGCTGCAATCGGCCACATGCCATTATAACCGCCCTGCAAAGTCAGCCCGATGACAAAGGCCATGGCCAAAGCCCCACCCACCGACAGCGCAACATTGCCAAACACCAACATGGCCACCGCCGCTGCGCACAACAGCACCGGCACCAACACCCCAAGCCGCACCCGGGTTGACAACAGCCCCATTGATGTCGTGCCAACAAAGGCCCCCATATTGTATGTAGCTCCGGCATATATGCTGTCCGCATCCGACAGCCCCGCGCCATGCGCCAGCTTGGTAATCCAGCTGAGCATCGAATAAAGCACCATTAATCCCATAAACACCGCCGCCCACAGCAACAATGTGCGCGTGCGTAAGGCAGGACTAAACACCGTGGCCAAAGCGGCTTTGGATGAGGCATGATCCACCGTCGCTTCGGACAAGCGCGACGGCAAAATCGCCCAAGCTGCGGGCAACATCACCGTCGTAATCGCCGCCGCCCATAACAATAAATTCTGCCAACCCAGTAAGTTAGCCCAATGCGCGACAATAAATCCGGTGGCCACTGCCGCCAAAGGAAAGCCCGCTTGGACAAAACCCACCGCCATATCCTGATGCTTTGGCGGGGCGGTCTCCGCGCATAGCGCCGCCATAGCGGCCAATACTGTGCCAATGCCCATACCGACAAACAGCCGCGCTACCATCAGCCACACCACCGACCCCGCTAGGCCGCTGGCCACCATGCCAGTCGACATCAGGGCCAATGCGGTTAGAATCACCGGCTTGCGGCCAAACCGATCAGCAAAGGGCGCAATCAGCAAAGCACCCAAACCCATACCAAATGTGCCCGCGCTCATCACATAGCCCATGACATCATCCGCCACCGCCCAATCTTTCGACAGCGCAGCGCGGATATAAGACATGATATTCACATCCATGCCATCAACCATATTGACGACAAAACACAGGCCCACAATCAGCGCCGCCCGCGCCGTCCAATTGGGGTTTGCCGCAGTGTCAAGCGGCGCGCTGATCGGGCCAATGCTCATTTCGTGGCTCCTTTCAGGCCCGCAATATGCCGAACCGCCAAAGCATAACCGCTGACACCCAGCCCCGAAATGATCCCCGTCACCACTTGCGTCATAATAGATTTGGACCGCCACTCCGCCTCGCGCCGGTGGATGTTGGAAATATGCACCTCGACCACCGGACAATCGACCAGTTTAAGTGCATCCAAAATCGGATAGGCGGCATAGCTGAAAGCCGCCGGATTGATGACAATCCCCGCCAGCCCCTTGCGCCCGCCTTGAATCCAATCGACCATCTCATGCTCGGCATTGGTCTGGCGAAAATCCACAGCATAGCCCGCAGCTTCGGCCTCGCTGCGGCACAAAGCCTC
>JBEAOQ010000041.1:0-6562 GCA_041164845.1 Pseudomonadota bacterium
TCCGCGTCTGCTGGTGATCGACAAGGAAAATGGCCGCAAAGCCGATGCGATAAATTGCGGCATTTCCTATTCACAATATGGCCTGATCTGTGTGATCGACGCCGATTCCATCATTGATCCCGATGGGCTGCTGCGCGCCACCGAACCGTTTTTGGTCGATGATGGCTCATTGATCGCGGTCGGCGGCTCGATCCGCATTGCCAATGGCTGCGATATTTCTGGCGGCCACGTCAACCAAATCGGCACACCCAAAGGTTTGGTCGCGCGTTTTCAATGCCTCGAATATTTCCGCGCCTTTTTGGCGGGCCGCGTGGCCTTTTCCAAACTGCGGATTTTGCTATTGATTTCCGGCGCTTTTGGCATTTTCAAACGCGAAACGGTGATGGCGGTTGGCGGGTATAGACATGATACGGTGGGCGAAGATCTGGAAATTTTGGTGCGGATGCAACGCTATATGCGCGAGCAAAAACGCCCCTACCACGTCGCTTTTCTGCCCGATGTCTGCTGCTGGACCGAAGCCCCAGCCAATCTCAAAGGGATCAAAAACCAACGGTCGCGCTGGCAACAGGGTGCGATGGAAACCATTGCCGCACATAAGAAAATGATCCTAAATCCCAAATATGGCCGGATTGGCATGGTCGCCATGCCGATTATGATTATCGAAGATTTGATCGGCCCACCCGCAGAATTGCTCGGTTATCTGGTGCTGCCGCTGGGGGTTTGGCTGGACATTATGTCATGGAAAATCGCCGCCGCCTTTTACGTGTTCACCTGTATTTTCGGCACGGCGCTCAGTATTGGGGCCTTGGCACTTGAAGAACAACAGCTGCGCCCGACCCCCAATACCAAAGGGCTGTGGATGCTGGCGATTGCCGCCTTTGTCGAAAATTTTGGCTATCGGCAGATGAATCTCATCTACCGGCTGCGCGGCATGCGCGCCTATTTCAAGGGCAATACCACTTGGGCAGCGGTGGAACGGGTGGGTTTCGCCCGTGCGCCCGCTGCTTCGCCCTCCCCTGCGCCACCTAATAGCCCCGAACCGGAACGGCGCAAAGCGGCATGAGTGGCGCAACCAACCAAGCAGATGATTTTCCGCCCGAAATTCTGGCAGCATACGCCCGTCTCAAAGGTGAAACATTGGCCGCGCTGGAATTGCAACCGCTTGATATGCCCCTGCTGTGTCACCACCTCCACCGGCTATGCGGTGCGGCCGGAATGTTCAACCAGGCAGAATTGGGGCTGGCAGCGGGCCAGTTGGAACGGCAGCTGACCACCCTCGCCCCCACATCTCTCAACGCGCAGTGCCATCATCTCGCCGCGCTTATTCGAGCGCGATGACATTAGATTGCTTTTATAACTCCCCTTCCAGTCACTCACATTATGGGGAGAGGGTTCCCTGCTCGAGAAGGTGGGCCACCCCCTGAGGGTAGGGCAATTGTATATAGAAAATTGGCACGCGGAGGCGCGGAGGTGCGGAGAAAACATGCCAGTTGGGAATGATTGCACATATTTTGGATGTTTTTGGGGCTGATTAATGTGTCACGAGAGTTTTGACAGCAAAAAATTCCCTCCGCGCCTCCGCGTGAAATTGAATATGCGATTGCCCTGAGCTTGATGGGAAGTTGGGAGGGTGTGGCCCAACCTCTCAAGCAGGGAAAACCCTCCCCGATGGAGAGGGCAGTTATATATCATCACACCCTAGCGCCAGCTAGTAACCGCCGCCCCCTGCAATTTGCGCAAGGTCGCCACCTGACCCGCCGTGTGAATTGCACCCGCCGCACCAGTCGCCAGATGCGCCTTGGGCAATTTGATTTGCAAATTATCCAGCATATAATTGGATTTGACCGCCAACTGCCACCCGCCATCCACGCCGCGCTGGACGTCAATTTCGGCCAAATCCCGCGCCCGCCACCAATCGCCAAATTCCGATAAAGTGGCAAACCACGCCCGCCCTTTATAGCGGCGAATGGCCTCAACCTCAAAATCCAACTTCTTGGAACGGTCATCCGGATGCACCTGAATCACGACAAATCCGCGATCTTGGGCAATTTCTTCGATCACCATATTGGCATCGTCAAACCGCTCATTCATCGGTTTGCCGTCTTCATCCTCAATCGTCACCGGAAATTCATAGACCGGCTCCAGCGCGCTATCCTGCCGATCACTGGTCAATTGATAGGGCAAATGGGTCAGGCAGGAATTGGCGGTAATCGTGGAATCATAGGCAAAACCCGTCGCCGCCAGCGCCTGTGGCAAGACAAAGGGATTGGCCAAATAACCCGACCGATAGGCCGTCACCTTGGCCCCAGCGACACGGGTCAGCAAAAATTTGGACACGCGCAATTCGCCCAAAATTGTCATATTCAACGCCGATTGGCTGGATGTGGTATAGGGCAAATAGCTGGGATAGGATTCGCGCCCCGACCCCATCGCGGCAAATTTAATCGCCCGCGCATGGGCCACCGTATGGCTGCCAACCTCCATGCCATAGGCCAAAACCTGCTTCACATTGGGCAGGGTTTTGGCGTTAAAAAACACATCGTCGTTGTAATCTTTAATATATTTCGTCTGAATAAAAAACGTGCCCTTAACCCCCGCTTCATGCATCCGCTTGGCGTAATTTTGCGCGCTGCCCATCGCGCTGGTAAAATCGACGTCATGGGTCAACACAATGCTAAATTGATAGCCAGCTGGCGCGGTATCCATCAACCAGGGCATCGGTTCATTCTTGACATAAAACGCCGCAAGCCACTGATAAAGCCGATCTAAACTCGGCTCATAGCCATTGACATAGGTTCGCCCCGCCGCCTCCATCCGCCCGTTAATCACCCTGCCGGTCAGTCGGCCCAAATCCAGCCCCAAAGCACAGGCTTGACCCGCCGCATGACCACAAACCAATGCCGCGCCGCCATCGGCAAAGCGCGCCGCCACGGTGCCATCGGTCACCTGATAGGCCGCGCCAGGAAAGGCTGCCTCGGTGCCGCTGCGGCTAAACCGCACAGAATCGCCCAAATGGCCAATCTGTTCATGCTGGCCCGGCAAGGACACCAAAACATCCTCGGCAAAACTCAGATATTCGGCATGGCTGGTCTTTGGCTCGACCTTGACCCCGAACAGATCCTGCAATCCGCCGCCCTGAATATCATAGGCCAGCAAAGCGCCGCCACCCTCAACATGTGCACGCAAAGCGACAAAGCCCTCTGGCTTAATCACCCGCCCCGAAATCATCGGATAGGCGTAGATCACCCGATGCTTGACCGCCTCGGCCACATCGCGGGTCATCACAAAAGGTATGCCATGCGCCCGCAACCCCCGCGCCAAACCCAGCCAATTTGAATCCGCATCCGTAACCAACACCGCCATCCGGCCAGCCGATCCACGCCCAAAATCTGCGATCTGTGCCGGTTTGCGCGTCACCACCACATCGCGCCCTGACGGCCCCGATACGCCGTCGAAAATATAGATCGAGGTGCGAATTTTATAGGCCAACAAGCCCAGCACTGCTGCCGCGATCGCCCCCAAAATATACAGCTTGGCAAATTTGCGCAGGTGATTCCCCACTGCCATCATCCCGCCAGCCCCAGCAAGGGTTTGAGATAATGCCCGGTGGCGCTGGCGGGGTTAGCTGCTACCTGTTCGGGTGTGCCTTCGGCCACGATCAACCCGCCGCGCACCCCACCTTCCGGCCCCATATCAATCACCCAATCAGCGGTTTTGATCACATCCAGATTGTGTTCAATCACCACCACCGAATTGCCCTGATCGACCAAGCGGTGCAACACTTCCAACAATTTGCGGACATCATCAAAATGCAGACCAGTGGTCGGTTCATCCAATATATACAGGGTTTGGCCGGTTGATCGGCGCGACAATTCCTTGCCCAATTTCACCCGCTGGGCCTCGCCGCCGCTTAATGTCGTCGCCTGTTGCCCGACCTTGACATAGCCCAGACCGACCTCATTGAGCATATGCATTTTGTCGCGGATCGGCGGCACCGCTTTGAAAAATTCCTCGGCATCTTCGATAGTCATATCCAGCACATCGGCTATCGAATGACCCTTGAATTTCACCTCCAAAGTTTCCCGATTATAGCGTTTTCCGCCGCAATCCTCGCAGGTCACATAAACGTCAGGCAGAAAGTGCATCTCGATTTTAATCAGCCCATCACCCTGACATTTTTCGCAGCGCCCGCCTTTGACATTGAACGAAAACCGCCCCGGCTTATAGCCCCGCGCCGCGCTTTCGGGCAGGGCAGCAAACCAATCGCGGATATTGGTAAAAGCACCGGTATAGGTCGCCGGATTTGAACGCGGGGTGCGGCCAATCGGCGATTGGTCAATCTCGATCACCTTGTCGCAATGTTCCAGCCCCAAAATCCGGTCATGCGGCCCAGCAATCACCCGCGCCCCATTCAGCGCCCGCGCCGCCCCCGCTTGCAACGTATCCAGCGTCAACGATGATTTCCCCGACCCCGAAACCCCGGTGACACAAACAAATTGGCCAAGCGGAAACCGCGCCGTTACCCCGCGCAAATTATTCGCCCGCGCATTTTCAACGACAATCGCCAAACCATTGCCCTTGCGCCGCTTTTTCGGCACCTCTATCCGCCGCGCTCCGGTTAAATATTGGCCGGTCAGGCTGTCAGGATGCGCCAGAATATCGGCCAAAGTCCCTTGCGCAACAATTTCCCCGCCATGCACCCCCGCGCCTGGCCCCAGATCGACAATATAATCCGCCGCCCTTATCGCATCTTCGTCATGCTCGACAACAATCACCGTATTGCCCAGATCGCGCAAGCGTTTCAAGGTGATAAGCAGCCGGTCATTGTCCTTTTGATGCAGGCCGATGCTGGGTTCATCCAACACATAGAGCACCCCCGACAGCCCGCTGCCAATCTGGCTGGCCAGCCTGATCCGCTGGCTTTCCCCGCCCGATAATGTCCCGCTGGTGCGGTCAAGATTGAGATAATCCAGCCCGACATTGTTCAAAAACCCCAGCCTTTCGTTGATCTCTTTCAAAATCGCCTTGGCAATCTGGTTCTGCTGGCTGTTCAAATGTTCGGGCAGGGCGCTAAACCATCGCAAAGCATCAACCACACTGCGCCGTGTGGAAATCGAAATATCCTCGCCAGCAATTTTCACGCTGCGCGCCTCGGGCTTCAACCGTGCCCCATCGCACACCTCACAGGGCTGGGCGGTTTGATATTTGCCCAATTCCTCACGCATCCACGCGCTGTCGGTTTGCAGCATCCGGCGGTTGAGATTGCCGATCACCCCCTCAAACGCCTTGGTCACGGTATAGCTTTTGCGCCCGTCGATAAAGGTCAGCGGCACCGCTTTGCCGCCGGTGCCATGCAGGATTATCAGCCGCACTTCGCCAGATAATTCCTGCCACGGGGTTTCCAGCAAAAAACCAAATTCCTTGGCCAGCGACCCCAAAACCTGCATATAATAGGGCGACGGCGGGTTGGATTTGGCCCAAGGCACCACCGCCCCCTGCTTCAAACTTAGTGCCTCATTGGGCACCACCAGCTGCGGATCAAACAGCAATTTTTCGCCCAAACCATCGCAACCCGGACAGGCCCCCATCGGCGCATTAAACGAAAACAGGCGCGGCTCGATGGATTCCAACGTGAACCCCGACACCGGACAGGCAAATTTTTGGGAAAACACAATGCGGTTCGGCGGCAGAGCAGCATTTTTCATGCCCTTAGCCCTCTCCCCTTTAGGAGAGGAAACACTCTTGCCCCCCTCCCCTTTAGGGGAGGGGCTGGGGGTGGGGTCTGTCAGATTGCCACCCACAACCACCCCATCCGCCAAATCCACATAAGCCAGCCCATCCGCCAGCTTCAACGCCTGTTCAAACGAATCGGCCAGCCGCGTCTCAATCCCCGGCTTGACCGCAATCCGGTCAACCACCACTTCAATGTCGTGCTTGAATTTTTTATCCAGCGCGGGCGCATCTTCAATCGCCAGCATGTCGCCGTTAATCCGCACGCGGGTATAACCAGCGCGCTGCCATTCGGCCAATTCCTTGCGATATTCCCCCTTGCGTTGGCGCACCACGGGGGCCAGCAAATAGGCCCGCGTGCCATCGGGCAGGGCCATCACCCGATCGACCATCTGGCTAACCGATTGCGCCTCAATCGGCAGGCCGGTGGCAGGCGAATAAGGCACCCCCACCCGCGCCCATAACAACCGCATATAATCATATATTTCCGTCACCGTCGCCACCGTCGAACGCGGATTGCGGCTGGTGGTTTTCTGCTCGATGGAAATGGCGGGAGACAGCCCGTCAATATGCTCGACATCGGGCTTTTGCATCATTTCCAGAAATTGCCGCGCATAGGCCGACAGCGATTCGACATAGCGCCGCTGACCCTCGGCATAGATCGTGTCAAAGGCCAGGCTTGATTTCCCCGACCCCGAAAGCCCGGTAATCACCACCAGAGCATCGCGCGGCAAAGCCACGTCGATCCCCTTCAAATTATGCTCGCGCGCCCCGCGCACGGTTATGTGAGTCAGCGACATGGAGGCGCAAGTTCCATATTTGTTCGTAAAGC
>JBEAOQ010000042.1:0-18116 GCA_041164845.1 Pseudomonadota bacterium
CTTACTCCGTAATCGCTTCAGCGGCGGCCTCGGCCTCCACCACAGACGAACCACCACGGCCCAACAAATCGGCAACTTTCTTGCCGCGACGCTGCGCCACCGATTTCGGCGATGTTTGATCGGTCAATGCATCAAAAGTAGCGCGGATCATGTTGTATGGGTTGGACGACCCGACCGATTTGGTCACAACATCATGCACACCCAGGCTTTCGAACACAGCGCGCATCGGGCCACCGGCGATAATCCCGGTTCCGGCCGGAGCCGAACGCAAATTGACCTTGCCAGCGCCAAAACGGCCCTTGCCATCGTGATGCAAGGTGCGGCCTTCTTTCAAAGATATCCGAACCATTTTCTTTTTAGCAGCCGAAGTTGCCTTGGTGATCGCTTCGGGCACTTCACGCGCCTTGCCATGACCAAAGCCAACGCGGCCTTTGCCATCGCCAACCACAACCAAAGCGGCAAAACCAAAGCGTTTGCCGCCCTTTACGGTTTTGGACACGCGGTTGATATGCACCAGCTTTTCGATCAGCTCTTCGCCGCCGTCTTCGTCACCGGGCTTGCCCTTGCGATCATCACGGCGGCCACGGCCACCCCGTTCACCGCCGCGATCGCCGCCACGGTCATTGCCGCCGCGACCCCGACCGCGACCGCGTGCTTCGCGTGGATCACCGGCGTCGCCAGCAGGCGCATCAGCCACAATATTGGTTTCATCAGCCATAATTAGAACTCCAACCCGCCAGCACGGGCAGCATCAGCCAGCGCCTTGACGCGGCCATGAAACAGAAAGCCGCCGCGATCAAACACGACAGTGGTCACGCCAGCTTGCTTAGCCGCTTCGGCCAGAGCCGTGCCAACTTGGGCAGCCGCAGCCGTGGTTGCGCCGGGGCCTTTCGACCCCTTAACCAAGGTGGACGCAGCGGCCAAAGTATGGCCCTGACCATCGTCGATGATCTGGGCATAGATATGCCGACCACTGCGATGCACCGACAAACGCGGACGCCCCGAAGACACAGCCTTGAGTGTGGTGCGCACGCGGCGACGACGCCGCTCGAACAGAGACATTTTGGCCATTATTTCTTCTTCCCTTCCTTGCGGAAGATAAACTCGCCGCGATAGCGAATACCCTTGCCCTTATAGGGTTCAGGCTTGCGCCACCGGCGGATTTCCGCTGCCACCTGACCGACTTTTTGCTTGTCGATCCCCGAAATTTCGATGGTGGTATTGTCTGGTGTCTTGATCTCGATACCTTCGGGCACCGCGTAATCAACATCATGGCTGTAACCAAGTTGCAATTTCAAATTGCTGCCTTGGACATTGGCGCGATAGCCAACGCCAGTGATGTCGAGCACCTTGGTATAACCTTGGGTCACGCCGGTGACCAGGTTATCAACAAAAGTGCGCTGCATCCCCCAAAAAGCACGGGCGCGTTTGGTGGCATTGGCCGGTTGCACCGAGATGCTACCATCATCCAATTTGTAGGAAATATCATCCACCAAACCCATGGTCAGCGTGCCCTTGGGGCCTTTTACCGTGAGAATACCATCCGCAATAGAGGCGGTTACGCCCCCCGGAACGGTCACCGGTTTTTTACCAATCCGGCTCATCAGAATACCTCCGCCAACACTTCGCCGCCGACATTCAGATTGCGTGCTTCGGCATCCGAAAGCACACCCCGTGGTGTCGAAACGATGGTGATACCCAGACCATTGCGGATCACGGGCAGCTCTTTGCTTCCCGAATAGACGCGGCGCCCTGGTTTAGAGACACGGCTGACGTGCTTGATAGCAGGTTCGCCTTCGAAATATTTCAGCTCGATCCGCAGTTGCGGATGGGCGCCGGTGGCGTCCTCGCTGAAACCACGGATATAGCCTTCACGTTGCAGCACTTCGAGAACGCGCGCACGCAGTTTCGAAGCTGGCGAAAGGACAGCGTCCTTTTTCGCCCGCTGGCCATTACGGATGCGGGTGAGCATATCACCCAGGGGATCGGTCAGTGCCATCGCTAATCCTTACCAGCTCGACTTGGTCACACCGGGAATCATGCCCTTATTGGCCAGATCCCGCAGTTCAATCCGACAAATGCCGAACTTGCGATAATAGCCGCGTGGGCGGCCGGTGGTTGCGCAGCGATTCCGCACGCGCGTCGGGTTGCCGTTACGAGGCACTTCGGCCAACTTCAACCGCGCCATCAACCGCTCGGTATCATCAAGCGATTTATCATCGGCTTGGGCCTTCAGCGCCGCATATTTCGCGGCATATTTCTTGACCAGCGCCTTACGACGCTCGTTCTTGTTCACAGAACTCAGTTTCGCCATGGACTTAAGCTCACTTCTTCAAAAAAACGGACACTCAGGCAGCCTGCTCAGCTTCCTGGGGGAAAGGGAAACCGAACAAACGCAGCAATTCGCGTGCTTCGTCGTCGGTCTGTGCGGTGGTGGTGACAATAACATCCATGCCGCGCACCTTGTCGATTTGATCGTAGCTGATTTCTGGAAAGATAATCTGCTCTTTCAAACCCATTGCATAATTGCCGCGTCCATCGAAGCTCTTGGGGTTAAGCCCGCGAAAATCGCGGATACGGGGCATGGCAACGGTAATCAGCCGGTCAAGAAATTCATACATGCGTTCGCGGCGCAGCGTGACTTTGCAGCCAATCGCCATGCCTTCGCGCAGTTTGAACTGGGCCACCGATTTCTTGGCGCGGGTAATTACGGGCTTTTGGCCAGCAATCAATTCCATTTCCGCCGCAGCAATCGTGACTTTCTTCTTATCTTGGGTGCCTTCGCCGACACCCATGTTCAAGGTAATCTTGTCGATCTTGGGCACTTGCATTTGGTTTTTATAACCAAATTTGGCAATCATGGCCGCGACGATTTCCGCGTCATATTTCGCACGAAGACGCGCTGTATAGGTGTCAGCCATCAATCGCCTCCCCAGACTTTACCGCAACGCGGATTTTTTTGCCGTCCTTGGTTTCAAAACGAACGCGGGTCGGCTTGCCGTCCTTGTCCACCAAAGCCACTTTTGAAATCGCCATCGGCGCTTCGCGGCGGTCAATGCCCCCTTGCGGATTGGTTTGGCTAGGCTTGCGATGCCGCGCAGCGACATTCACGCCTTCGACCAGAACCTTGCCGTCCTTGGGCAAAACTTGCAGAACAGTGCCGGTGCGGCCCTTGTCCTTGCCCGAGCGGATGAACACATTGTCACCCTTCTTGATCTTAGCAGCCGACATTACAGCACCTCCGGCGCAAGGCTGATGATTTTCATAAAACCACGGCCACGCAATTCACGCACCACTGGGCCAAAGATACGGGTGCCGATTGGCTCCTCGTTCTTGTTAATCAGCACAGCGGCATTGCTGTCAAAACGAATGACCGAACCATCAGCGCGGCGCACTTCCTTGCGGGTGCGGACGATAACGGCGCGATGAACATCGCCTTTTTTGACACGCGCACGCGGCTGGGCTTCCTTGATCGACACCACAATGATGTCGCCAACACCCGCCGTGCGGCGCTTTGATCCGCCCAGCACTTTGATGCACTGGACGCGCTTGGCACCGCTGTTGTCAGCGACCTCAAGCTGGGATTGCATCTGGATCATGGATCCGGTTCCTTCTTAACTGGCTTTCCGAGAACCCCTCGGTAGTTCCAAAAACGAATGTAACTTAAACGTCTGCTTCGACAGCTGCCGCTTTGCCCGCCGTCACCCGCTCGATCACCACCCAGCTTTTCAGCTTGGAAATCGGTGCGGTTTCCTCGATGCGAACCGTCTCACCAGCTTGGCAAGCATTGGTCTCATCATGGGCATGATATTTCTTCGAGCGGCGGATGATTTTGCCGTAAAGCGGATGCTTCACCTTGCGCTCAACCTTGACCACCACGGTCTTGTCAGTCTTGTCGGAAACCACGGTCCCGATCAGGATACGTTTGGGCATCGTGTTGTCCTTAAACCTTGGCGGCCGCAGACCGTTGGGTCTGAAGCGTCTTGATACGCGCAATATCGCGGCGCACTTCGCGGATACGCGCTGGGCGCTCCAGCTGATTGGTCGCGGCTTGAAAGCGCAAATTATAGGCTTCGCGCTTCAATTCCGACATATCAGCGTTTAACTGATCGTCGCTTTTGGCGCGCATATCGGCAATAGCATTGGCCATTATACGGCTCCCAGATGCGAGGTGTCACCCAGACGGGCGACAACCTTGGTCTTGATCGGCAGTTTCATCGCGGCGCGTTGGAAGGCGACAGCGGCCAATGGGCCAGGAACGCCATCGAGTTCGAACATGATGCGGCCTGGTTTCACCCGTGCTGCCCAATATTCAATGCTGCCCTTGCCCTTGCCCTGACGGACTTCGGCCGGTTTTTTCGACACAGGCACATCGGGGAAGATGCGGATCCACAAACGCCCCTGACGCTTGATGTGACGGGTAATCGCACGGCGCGCCGCTTCGATTTGCCGCGCGGTAATCCGATCCGGCTCCATCGCTTTCAGGCCATAGGAGCCAAAGTTCAGATCGGTGCCGCCCTTGGCATCACCCTTGATCCGGCCTTTGAAAGCCTTGCGGAATTTATGTTTTTTCGGTTGTAGCATCTCTTCACCTAACCCTTAGCGACGGTCAGAAGCCGGACGAACACCCGTGGTCTGGGCCTCCATCATCAGGCGATCGGTTGACATCGGATCATGGCCCAGAATCTCACCCTTAAAGATCCAGCATTTAATGCCGATGATCCCATAAGCGGTCAGAGCTTCTGCCCAAGCGTAATCGACATTGGCGCGCAAAGTATGCAAAGGCACGCGGCCTTCCCGATACCATTCGACGCGGGCGATTTCTGCGCCACCAAGGCGACCCGAACAGGTGATCTTGATCCCTTCCGCACCCAAACGCAGCGCCGATTGCACGGCACGCTTCATGGCGCGGCGGAAAGCCACTCGGCGGATCAGCTGATCGGCGATACCTTGGGCGACCAATTTGGCATCGACTTCGGGTTTGCGGATTTCGACAATGTTCAGCTTGACGTCGCTGCTGGTCATCTTGGCCAGTTGCGAACGCAGCTTTTCAATATCCGCGCCCTTCTTGCCAATGATAACGCCGGGACGCGCAGCATAGATCGACACGCGGCATAGCTTAGCCGGACGTTCAATCACCACCTTGGAGATCGCGGCTTGCGGCAGCGTTTCCATGATGAATTTGCGCATCTTGAGGTCTTCCTCAAGCATCGACGCATAATTGCGACCTTCCGCATACCAGCGGCTGTCCCAAGTGCGGTTGATCTGCAAACGCAGGCCGATAGGGTTGCTCTTATGACCCATAGCTTAGGCCTCCTCAACTTCGCGGACGACAATGCGCAGCCGGCTGAATGGTTTCAAAATACGGGTGCTCTTGCCACGGCCACGGGTGTGAAACCGCTTCATGGTAATCGACTTGCCGACGCTGGCTTCCGCCACGATCAGCGCATCAACATCCAGATTGTGGTTGTTTTCGGCGTTGGCAATCGCCGAAGCCAAAACCTTGCGGGCATCAACCGCCATCGACTTGCGCGAGAAAGACAAAATGTTCAACGCATCCTCAACCTTGCGGCCACGAATCAACGCTGCCACCAGACCCAGCTTTTGCGCCGAACCACGGATTTGCGTGCCAACCGACAGGGCTTCTTTATCGCCCACGCGGCGCGGAGATTTTTCCTTGCCCATCAGCGTTTGCCCTTCTTATCAGCAGCATGGCCGGGGAAGTAGCGGGTGGGTGAAAACTCGCCCAGCTTGTGCCCCACCATATCCTCGTTGACCGAGACTGGGATGAATTTCTTGCCATTATAGACGTTAAACGTCAGGCCAACGAATTGCGGCAGGATCGTCGAACGACGTGACCAGGTCTTGATCGGACCGGCACGGCTACCTGCGTCTTGCTGGGCTTCCGCCTTCTTCAGCAGGTGCAGATCGACAAAGGGGCCTTTCCATACGGAGCGAGCCATCTGGGCTTACCTCTTCTTCTTGGCATGGCGCGACCGGATAATGAATTTATCCGTGGCCTTGTTGTGACGGGTGCGGGCACCCTTAGTCGGCTTGCCCCAAGGGGTAACCGGATGACGACCGCCAGAGGTGCGGCCTTCGCCGCCGCCATGCGGGTGATCTACGGGGTTCTTGGCCACACCGCGTGTCAGAGGGCGGATACCCTTCCAACGGTTGCGGCCAGCTTTGCCCAGATTTTGGTTTTGGTTGTCAGGGTTGGACACCGCGCCCACCGTGCCCATGCAGGTGCCGGGCAGATAACGCTGTTCGCCCGAATTCAACCGGACAATTACCATCCCGCGATCACGGCCAACCACTTGCACATAGGTGCCAGCAGAGCGGGCAATCTGACCACCCTTGCCGGGTTTCATCTCGACATTGTGAATGATCGTGCCCACCGGCATTTGGCTCAGCAACATCGCATTGCCGGGCTTAACGTCGGTTTTTTCACCAGCAACCACGCTGTCACCCACAGCCAGACGCTGCGGTGCCAGAATATAGGTTTGCTCGCCATCGGCATATTGCACCAAAGCAATAAAAGCCGTGCGATTGGGATCATATTCCAAACGCTCAACCGTCGCGGGGCTATCCCATTTGCGGCGTTTGAAATCAATGAAACGGTATTTTTGCTTGTGGCCACCGGCGATCCCGCGCGAGGTCACATGCCCTTTGTTGTTGCGCCCACCGGTCTTGGACTTGCCTTCGGTCAATGACTTGACCGGCTTGCCCTTCCACAGCGACGATTTGTCAACCAGCACCAATCCGCGACGTGCGGGGCTGGTTGGATTATAATGCTTTAATGCCATGATCCAGCCCGCCTTAAATCGTGCTGGTGATGTCGATGGACTGCCCAGCAGCCAAAGTCACCACAGCTTTTTTTACGTCAGACCGCTTGTATGGGCGGCCCTTCCATTTTTTGGTCTTACCCTTTTGGGTCAGCGTATTCACGCCCAAGACCTTGGTTCCATAGATTGCCTCAACCGCAGCTTTAATTTGCGGCTTGGTGGCATCGCCCGAAACCTTGAACACCACGGCATTATGCTCGGACAGCAAAGTTGCCTTTTCAGTGATATGCGGGGCGACAATCACGTCATAATGACGGGTGTCGATTGCGGTTTTAGCCATGAAAACGCGCCTCCAATTTTTCGACCGCAGCGCGGGTCAGCACCAGCGTATCATGCTTTAAGATGTCATAGACATTGGCACCAACCGCAGGAAGCACATTGATCCCAACCAGATTGCCAGCGGCGCGGGCGAAACCGGCGTTCACGGCTTCACCGTCAATCACCAACACTTTTTTACCGAAACCGGCTTGGGCCAGCGTCAGGCTCAATGCCTTGGTCTTGGCTTCGTTGAGATCGAGGCTATCAACCACAACCAAACCGCTGAGCGCCTTGGATGACAAAGCCATTTTCAGACCGAGCGCACGGATTTTTTTGTTGAGCGACACATCGAACAAACGCCGACGCGGGCCATGCGCTTTACCACCACCGATAAAGATCGGCGCGGCGCGATCGCCATGACGGGCGGTGCCGCCACCCTTTTGGTTGCCCAGTTTTTTGCCGGTGCGTGACACCTCTGACCGCTCACGGGCCGCACGGGCAATGCCGCGACGGTTTTCAAGCTGCCATGTTACCACACGATGCAAGATGTCGGCACGCGGCGCTAGGCCGAATACGTCATCCGAAAGTTCGATGTCAGCTTTGGTAGCCGACCCATCGAGATTGAGGACCTTGACCTTCATGTTCAGCCCTCCTGACCTTCGGCCTGCTCAACCGCAGCTGTATCAACAGCAGGGGTATCAGCATGAACCGGAGTTTCATTGCTATTAGCGGCCAAAATCAGGCCAGCGGGATAGGGCGCATCGGCATGACGCGCCACTTTGACCGAATCGCGCACCAGCAGCCAGCCATTCTTCGATCCGGGGACAGAGCCCTTCACAAAGATTAGCCCGCGTGCATCATCGGTGCGGACAACTTCCAGATTTTGCTGGGTGCGTTGCTTGTCACCCATGTGACCGGCCATTTTCTTGTTCTTGAACACGCGGCCCGGATCTTGACGTTGACCCGTCGAACCCAGCGCACGATGGCTGATCGAAACACCGTGGGTGGCGCGCATACCGCCGAAACCCCAACGCTTCATACCGCCAGCAAAGCCTTTACCTTGGGTATGGCCGGTGACATCGACCAATTGACCCGCAGCGAAATGCGACGCGGCGAGGGTTGAACCCACCTCCAGCACCGCATCATCAGCCACGCGAAATTCGGCAACCTCAGCCTTCAACGGCACTTGTGCTTTCGCAAAATGCTCACGCTGCGGCTTGGCGACATTTTTTTGCTTGGCTTCGCCTGCACCCAGCTGCACCGCGACATAGCCGTCACGTTCTTGGCTGCGAACAGAAACCACCTGACAATTTTCCAGCGACAGCACGGTAACCGGCACATGCCGTCCGTCGTCCTGAAACAATCGGGTCATCCCGATTTTTTTAGCGATCACGCCAGTGCGCATGATCCATACTCCATACAGAGGCCTAAGGAGACCATCCCCAAAGGCGTGTGGGCCGCCACCAAAGCGATGCTTTGATATAAGCCCAGGTTCAACCCGATATGTGGAGCGCGCCCCGTCCGGGCTGAGTGCTTATTTCGGCATAGACCGAAAGAAGCGTGACGGGGAACGCTTGCCCAGCCATTTGCCAACCCGAGGGCCAGCAAAGTCTGGAGGTATTCCTTTATGTCCGCGTGAGATAACCCGTTGAGTTATATCACGTAACCGGTGTTTGGCAGAACCAACAACCGAATCAGATGGCCCCCTTAGGGCCAAACCAGCAATTACGCCAGCTTAATTTCAACATTCACACCAGCAGCCAGATCAAGCTTCATCAGCGCGTCCACGGTTGCGGCATTTGGCTGCACAATATCGAGCAACCGCTTGTAAGTGCGCACTTCGAACTGCTCACGCGATTTTTTATCAACGTGAGGGCCACGGTTAACGCAGAATTTTTCAATGCGGGTTGGCAAGGGAATGGGGCCACGAATCAGCGCGCCAGTGCGGCGGGCGGTATCGGCGATTTCGCCGGTTGCCTGATCCAACACGCGGTGATCGAATGCCTTGAGGCGGATGCGAATATTCTGAGCTTCCATGTCCAACTTACCAATGAGAAAGAGCAAAAACAAAAACCAACCCGCCCTCTTTCCCTATCAGGGCGAGAGCGGGATGATAAAAACCTGTCCGGCAAGCACTTAGCGAATCACGCCAATCCTTGCCGGAACGCGGCCTATATTACTTTGAGATCGTGCTGACAACCCCAGAACCGACAGTCCGGCCACCTTCACGGATAGCAAAACGCAGACCTGGATCCATCGCAATCGGGGCAATCAATTTCACGCCAATCGACACATTGTCGCCGGGCATAACCATTTCGGTGCCTTCTGGCAGCAAAACTTCGCCAGTGACATCGGTGGTGCGGAAATAGAACTGCGGACGATAATTGGCGAAGAATGGCGTATGACGGCCACCTTCGTCTTTCGACAGCACATAAACTTCGGCGTTAAACTCGGTATGCGGGGTCACCGAACCGGGCTTGCACAGCACTTGGCCGCGTTCCACGTCTTCACGGGCAACGCCGCGCACCAATGCACCGACGTTATCGCCAGCTTCACCCTGATCGAGCAGCTTGCGGAACATTTCGACGCCGGTGACAACCGTCTTGCGGGTGTCCTTCAAGCCAACGATTTCAACTTCTTCGCCAACTTTGACGATGCCGGTTTCAATACGGCCGGTCACCACGGTGCCGCGACCCGAGATCGAGAACACATCTTCCACTGGCATCAAGAATGGCTTGTCGGTGGGGCGAGGAGGCTGCGGAATATACGCATCAACAGCGGCCATCAGCTCGTTGATCGAGTTCTTGCCAATCTCGTCATTGCGGCCTTCCAAAGCAGCCAAAGCCGAACCCTTGACCACAGGAATGTCGTCGCCGGGGAAGCCATAGCTGGTCAGCAATTCGCGCACTTCCAATTCAACCAGTTCGAGAATTTCATCATCGTCAACTTGGTCAACCTTGTTCATGTAAACCACCAGCGCAGGCACGCCAACCTGACGCGCCAGCAGGATGTGCTAGCGGGTTTGGGGCATCGGGCCATCAGCCGCGTTCACCACCAGAATGCCGCCGTCCATTTGCGCCGCACCGGTGATCATGTTCTTGACATAGTCAGCGTGGCCTGGGCAATCGACGTGGGCATAGTGACGGTTGGCGGTTTCATATTCGACGTGTGCCGTCGAAATGGTGATGCCGCGTGCGCGTTCTTCTGGTGCTTTGTCGATATTGGCATAATCCGTGAAGATTGCGCCGCCGGTTTCCGCCAGCACCTTGGTGATGGCGGCGGTCAGTGTGGTCTTGCCATGGTCAACGTGACCGATGGTGCCGATATTGCAATGCGGTTTTGTCCGCTCAAATTTAGCCTTAGCCATTTTCCAAACCTTCTTTTGCTTGAATTAAAAACTGTGGGTGACAGCGACGCCCAATCCAATGTGGCGCCGCCCCTAATCCTATCTTGCGACTTACGCAAGCTTCTCTTTGACTTCGGCTGCGACATTTGCCGGAACCTCTTCGTAATGGGCAAAAAACATCGAGTAATTTGCCCGTCCTTGGGTGAATGAACGCAGTTGATTCACATAACCGAACATATTGGCCAATGGCACCAAGGATTCGACAACCTGCGCATTGCCACGGCTGTCGGTGCCTTGAATTTGGCCCCGACGGCTGTTCATGTCACCGATGACATCGCCCAGATATTCATCGGGCGAGACAACTTCGACCTTCATAATCGGCTCAAGCAGCTTGATCCCCGATTTTTGCGCAGCTTCGCGCATTGCGGCGCGACCGGCAATTTCAAAAGCCAATGCCGAGGAGTCAACGTCATGGTAGGCGCCGTCATACAGCTCGATGGCGAAATCAATGATCGGAAAGCCGATCAAAGAGCCAGAAGCTGCGGTTTCGCGCATGCCTTTTTCCACCGAAGGAATATATTCCTTGGGGATATTGCCGCCTTTAACCGCGTCATTAAATATAATGCCGCTGCCGCGTTCGCCCGGTGTTACCTTGAATTTGACGCGGGCAAATTGACCCGAACCACCCGATTGTTTCTTGTGGGTGTAATCAATATCGACCGATTTGCCCAAATATTCACGGTAAGCCACTTGCGGCGCACCGACATTGGCTTCGACCTTAAATTCGCGGCGCATCCGGTCAACGATGATGTCAAGGTGAAGCTCGCCCATCCCTTTGATGATCGTTTGCCCCGATTCGTGATCGGTCGACACGCGGAACGAGGGATCTTCGGCGGACAGACGATTAAGCGCAATGCCCATCTTTTCTTGGTCAGCCTTGGTCTTGGGCTCCACCGACAATTCAATCACCGGTTCAGGAAATTCCATCCGTTCCAGCACAATCGGGAAACGATCCGAACACAGCGTATCGCCGGTGGTGGTTTCCTTCATCCCCGCCAAAGCGATGATGTCACCGGCAAAGGCTTCGTCAACATCCTTGCGGTCATTGGCGTGCATTTCCAGCATCCGGCCAACTTTTTCCTTCTTGTCCTTGACCGAGTTCAGATAGGTGCCCTTGGTCAGGCTGCCCGAATAAATCCGGATAAAGGTCAAAGTGCCGACGAAAGGATCGTTCATCACCTTAAATGCCAGCGCGCTAAACGGTGCTTCATCGGTCGGCGGACGGGTATCAGCCTCATCGCTGTCCATCTTGACGCCCTTGACGTCTTCAATGTCGAGCGGCGAAGGCAGATAATCAACCACCGCGTCGAGCAAAGGTTGGACACCCTTGTTCTTGAACGCGCTACCACAGCACACCGGCACAAATGACTGGTTCAACGTGCCCTTGCGGATACAACGCTTCAGCGTTGCCACATCCGGCTCATTACCTTCGAGATAGGCTTCCATCGCTTCGTCATCTTGGTCAATCACCAATTCGATCAAATTATGACGATATTCCGCTGCTTCATCCACCAGATCGGCCGGAATATCTTCGTAGAAGAATTCCGCACCCAATGCTTCGTCTTTCCAGATGATCGCACGGTTATGCACCAGATCAACCAGACCCTTCAGATCGGCTTCGATGCCAATCGGAATATACAGCACCGCAGGTTTTGCACCCAGACGGTCAATAATCGACTGCACGCAATATTTGAAATTGGCGCCGGTGCGATCCAGCTTGTTGATAAAGCACATGCGCGGCACGCCATATTTATCTGCCTGACGCCACACTGTTTCCGATTGCGGTTCGACCCCCGCCACACCATCGAAACAAGCCACCGCGCCATCAAGCACGCGCAAAGACCGCTCAACTTCAATGGTGAAATCGACGTGGCCAGGGGTGTCGATAATATTGATCCGGTGATCGTTCCAAAAGCAAGTTGTCGCGGCAGAGGTGATCGTAATCCCGCGCTCTTGCTCTTGCTCCATCCAATCCATCGTCGCCGCGCCATCATGCACTTCGCCGATTTTATAGCTTTTGCCGGTATAAAACAGGATGCGTTCGGTGGTCGTGGTTTTACCGGCGTCAATATGCGCCATAATCCCGATATTGCGATACATCGACAGCGGATGGCTGCGTGCCATGATCTTTACTCCAAAAAAATTCTAAACCCGCTCATGCAGAGATCGAAAAAAACCTAAAACCCGCTCATACTGAGCTTGTCGAAGTATCGTTCTTTACCTAAGCCCGTAGGTGAGCGGATGGAAACAAACCCTACCAACGATGTTTTATAAACACCGCTGTTGCCAACGGCGTTATATAAATTCTGCTGTTACCAACGGTAGTGCGAGAAGGCACGGTTGGCGTCAGCCATCCGATGTGTATCTTCACGCTTTTTCACCGCATTGCCGCGATTGTTAGCTGCATCCAACAGCTCTGACGACAGCCGCGCGGCCATTGTCGTTTCGCTGCGGTTACGCGATGCGGTAATCAACCAGCGAATCGCCAATGCTTGCGCACGTTCTGGGCGCACTTCGACAGGCACCTGATAGGTGGCCCCACCGACGCGGCGGCTGCGCACTTCGATCTGCGGCTTGACGTTGTTCAACGCATCATGGAACAGCTGCACCGGATCCGCCTTGGCACGGGTTTGCATGGTTTCCAGCGCGCCGTAGACAATGCTTTCAGCGAGTGATTTTTTACCATCCAGCATGAGATTGTTCATGAATTTGGACAGAATCAGATCCTTAAACTTTGGATCCGGCAAGATAACCCGCTTTTCGGGACGACGACGACGTGACATCGGAAATTCCTTATTTACCCTGCTTCCCCGCAAAGGCGGGGACCTCAGGCGTTGGAGCCAAGCCCCATGTTTCAACCTATCGGCACAAGACCCCCGCCTGCGCGGGGGCGCAAGTGATTACTTCGGACGCTTGGCCCCATATTTCGAACGGCTTTGCTTGCGGTTTTTTACACCCTGCGTATCCAAAACGCCGCGCAGCACATGGTAACGCACCCCGGGCAAATCGCGCACACGGCCACCGCGAATCAACACAACGCTGTGTTCTTGGAGGTTATGGCCTTCGCCCGGAATATAGGAAATCACTTCGCGCTGATTGGTCAGGCGAATTTTCGCCACCTTGCGCAAAGCCGAGTTCGGCTTTTTCGGGGTTGTGGTATAGACGCGGGTGCAAACGCCGCGTTTTTGCGGATTTTGCTCCATCGCTGGAACCTTGCTCTTCGCTTTTTGCGGTTCGCGGCCCTTGCGGATCAACTGATTGATAGTAGGCATGAATGCGTGTCACCTGATTAAAGGCTGGGACAGGCGCGAGGGGAACGGATGCGTTCTTGAAATGGCAAATGTATCCGTGACACATCTATCGGGACAGACCCGAAAACCATACAAGCCGAAAACGCTCCACCCGCTGCGAATCACAACCGAGTTACTTTGCCGAAAAGCCGGTAAACCAGCCATTTCGCCAATGTTCAGCATATCAAAAACGGCAAAACCGCCTTCGATCGTCGCGGCCCTTAGCCCCAGCAGCGCAGATGGTCAAGAGCAGCGGTCAAGGATTGCAGGGCAATCGCATAAGAAATTTCATGCGAGGGGGACGAAGGAAAAGAATTGTTCACGCAGAGGCGCAGAGAAGGGAGGCGCGAAGGTGTTGTGATGTGTTGAGAGAGCTATCTCCGCATCTAAAATAGAATACTTTCATCGAGCCAAGCCCCCCTCTGCGGCTCTCTTTTTCCTCCGCGTCTCTGCGTGAACCCTTTTCTAAAAGCCACAGGCGATGCGCTGCCACCTACCCCTTAGCTCGTTACCCCCTTAAACCCCTGCGCAATCACATACCATTCCGATGACCCCTTGCGGCTGGCGGGCGGTTTGGCGTGTTTGACGGTGGTAAAATGCTTTTTCAACAATCCTAGCAGGGCCGCATCGGTTCCACCGGCCAGAACTTTCGATAAAAATGCTCCGCCCTTGGCCAAATTGGCAATCGCAAAATCGGCGGCACATTCGACCAAGCCCATGGTGCGCAGATGGTCGGTTTGTTTATGCCCCACGGTATTGGCGGCCATATCCGACATCACCAAATCGGGCGCGCCGCCCAGCGCCTGCATCAACATATCGGGCGCAGCATCATCCATAAAATCCATCTGAAAAATCGTCACCCCGGCCAAAGGATCAACTGGCAGCAAATCAATCCCGACAATCGCCGCATGGGGCCGTTTCAACACCACCACCTGTGACCAACCGCCGGGCGCAATCCCCAGATCCACCACCCGTTTGACCCCACCCAACAGATGAAATCGCTCATCCAGTTCCACCAACTTATAGGCCGCACGGCTGCGATAGCCCTCGGCCTTGGCTTTGCGCACATAGGGGTCGGCCAATTGCCGCGACAGCCAGCGGGTCGAGCTGGCGGTGCGTCCGCGCCCCGTTTTCAGCCGCGTTCCGGCGGGATCACCCCTGCTCATATGCTATTCCTCATATCCGGCGCATCTGGCGAATCGTGCTGCGCGCCCGCTCGCCAGCATCGCCTGCGCTTATCAGGCTGCGCAAAATACCCTCACGAATACCACGGTCGGCGACACCCAGCCGGTCTGCGGGCCACAGGTCCAAAATCGTCTCTAATATCGCACAGCCCGCCACCACCAAATCCGATCTGTCGCGGCCAATACAGGGCAATTCGCGTCGTTCGGCGATCGACATTTCCGCCAATTTCGTGCTGATGTCGCGCATCGCGGCGGCGGGGACAACCAAACCATCGACCGCGCTGCGATCATATTGCGGCAGGTTCAAATGCACCGAGGCCAGCGTGGTCACTGTGCCGCTGGTGCCCAGTAGCCGCAGCCCGCCATAGGCATCGCCGGTGGCCCGCACCGGCGCAATCCGCGTGGCAAATTCGGCAAAACTTTCCGCTACCCGCTGGCGCATTTCGGCATAGCGCCGCTGACGATCAGCCAGACCGCCGCCTTCATCGCCGCAGGTTTCGGTCAGCGACACCACCCCCCAAGGCACGCTTTTCCAATCGAGAATCTTGGGGACGCCGGTGCCGCTTTCAATCAACACCAGCTCGGTAGAGCCGCCGCCAATATCAAAAATCATCGCCGGGCCGTGGCCGGGTTCCAACAGAATATGACAGCCCAGCACCGCCAGACGCGCCTCTTCGCCAGCCGAAATGACATCCAGCACAATCCCCGTCTCCGCCGCCACCCGTGCGATAAAGCTATCGCCGTTGCTGGCCCGGCGACAGGCTTCGGTCGCCACCGACCGCGCCAAATGGACATTGCGGCGGCGCAGTTTATCGGCGCATATTTTCAATGCCGCCACCGCCCGATCCATTGCCGCTTCGGATAATTTGCCGCTTTGCGCCAGCCCTTCGCCCAGCCGCACCACGCGGCTAAAAGCATCGACCACGACAAAATTATCGCCCGAAGGCCGTGCTATCAGTAATCGGCAATTATTGGTGCCCAGATCAATCGCGGCATAGGCCTGACGATAGCTGGGGACAGGCCGCGCCGCCAAGCCATCGGCCACGGTAAACCCCAGATTTACGCCCTTGCTATCCGCCCTGTCCAAGCCGCCAACGCCATCTGATACCATCGGCATATATCCAGATTCATCCCCTTTTTCTGGCGTTTTATGGGGTGCCATATCTGGCCCCCGCCGGAGGAAACTGTCATCGCCTGATACATCATTTTGCCGCGCTGTCGGCGGAAATTCATCCGCCATGTCATTACTCAATTCACTATCGCCCGTCCGAAAAGACAGGAACCTGCCCCCGCTTTACCCGCAATAGGGTAACGGAGCAAGCGCGGCTTGACGGTGCAGAGCCACCAGCCTAAACGCACCCGCTTATTGCCCCGTCGTCCAACGGTAAGACTGCGGATTCTGATTCCGTCTATCGAGGTTCGAATCCTCGCGGGGCATCCATATTTGCGGTATTAGATAGCAAACGCACCAAAATACCGAGCCGCCCCACACCCGCGCTACAGTGTCTTACCTTACAGTACGAGGCCAATAACCTGTTTGCTCTGGACTGAATGGCACGGAATGTTAGAGGCGTGGCATTATGCAAGAAATTGAGATTGATGGGATAATTCGCGATCTACGCCATCTTCAAGAATTCCTAGCTGTCCTAGAAGGCAAAGGAAGAGATGGCGGGCCGCTACGTGTTGCAATTTCCTTGGGAATGCACACAATCTCGCAGGGCTGCGTTGTAGGACAGCATAACATGCTCGACGAAAACGGTAAGCCGAGGCTTTTTTGCGAAACCCGTTATGCGTTTTCACTAGGCCTTCCTGAATTGGCTAAACGCATGATTGAGCAAAATTATTTTTGCTGGGAGTCTGCCGATCGGAATCGTATGACCAATTATGCAGTCATTGATGTCGCTCCGGGGCGCATTCACCAACCTGCAGACGGAGAGCATCAGGTTGTATTCTTTTATCTTTACCCAGCCTCAGGCGAACATGCGGATGTAAAGCTGGTTGTTACAAGCTGCCACGCACGCGAGGTAATTTTCAGCAGGATAAAGCGCCGTTATAACATCCACGTTCTGTTGCGAATGTGCCTATTTCAGCAAAAACGTATCCCGTAACAAAAAGGGCTCCCGCTTTTGACGAGAGCCCTTTATAATGGAGCGGGTGTGCCTTACCGTGGTGTTCCGGCCTCAGGGGCGCACATGCAACGGCGACCATTTGAGTGGAAGCCCCGCTGTCCGTCGCTAAGCATTGTATAACACAAAGAGTCTGCAATGACAAGGCGTATTTGGCCTTTGTGCGTTTGCTACCTAATACCGCATATTTGACCGTGTGCCCGTATTTGACCACGTGCCCGATGGCCCCCCAGTCAAAATTCATCCGTCATTTCCCTCATGCAACCGTTTACGGTAATTTCAGCATAATCTGCGAAATACCGGCAGGGAACATCATTCCCAGCTGAATTTGGTGGCCAAAATGCAACGCCATTTGAGTAAATCTCTGCTGGATTGGATCGAACGCCACACGGTGCATTCGTCGCTGGCCAAAGTTATCCTGCTGGTTGTCGGCTGCATGACCCTGACTTTTCAAACCTTATCGCTGCTTCAAGACCTTTATTACTCCAACCAAGCTATTGGAAAATCCGCCGAGAAGCGTGCCGATGCCGCGCTCAATATGTTGGAATCGGTGCATACCCAAGCCATGACCCATCGGCAATCGATAGATGCCAGTGACAGCGCCATTTCAGCCTGGAGCAGCACCCTCGCTCAATTTTCCCAGCAAAGCCGTGATGTCCGGCTATGGGTGGTGATGGGCGATAAAATCACAGCATTTCAACGGGCGCGCCAAGCCAGCGAGTTGCAACTGCCGCGTGATAGATTGGACCATGCGACGCTAACCTCGGGCGTCGATCAATCGGCGCAAGATAAAACACTATTCCGCACGTCTCGCCCGATCATCATGGGCCACGGCAGCGCCAAAATGGAGCAATGCGGTTCGTGCCATTCCGGCCTGATGGGGATCAAACAGGGCGAAGTGATGGGGGCCTATAGCGCGGAAATCAACCTGCGCCCCGAATATGATATTTGGTGGCAACAAGCCAAAGACAATGCTTTGCGCTCCTTGTTCCAGACCATCGTTCTGG
>JBEAOQ010000043.1:0-4052 GCA_041164845.1 Pseudomonadota bacterium
CACTATTCTCTCACGTTCCACTTTCAGTGAATTTGAAATCGCATCGTAGTGAGATATGTGGATCCGTGCCAATGGGTTGGACTGCTCACGGATGATAATGGAAGCTGAAACATTTTCCCGCTTCGCAGATTCAATCCGTTTTTTGGCGTTTCCCTTAAAGCTAGTGAAACACGAAACACCTGCCTGACGGAGCAGGTTTGCCGCTTCATGCACTTCGCCATCCAATTCCGGTTTGTCGGGTGCAATCGCGACAACGAAGTCTCTGGTAGCCACATCCCCCACCAACATCGCCAATCGCTCAATCCCCGCCGCCCAGCCCACCGCTGGCGTCACTGGCCCGCCCAAACTCTCCATCAGCCCATCATAACGCCCACCGCCCAGCACCGTCCCCTGCGCGCCCAGCCGGTCGGTGACAAATTCAAACGCCGTATGCCGGTAATAATCCAGCCCGCGCACCAATGATGGCGCCCGCGTCCACGCCACCCCCGCCGCGTCCAGCCCGCTGGTCACACGGCCAAAAAACTCCTGCGCTTCGCCCGACAGATAATCATCAATCTTCGGTGCATCCGCGACAAACACCTGATCCCGCGCATCCTTGCTGTCCAAAATCCGCAAAGGATTCTTCGCCAGCCGCTCTTGCGAATCCTCGGATAACGCCGCCCGATGCGCCTGAAAATACTCGACCAACGCCGACCGCCACGCATCCCTGCTGGCCCCATCGCCCAGCGTATTCAGCTGCAACGACACCCCATCATTAATGCCCAATTCCTTCAGCAATTGATCGGCAAAGCACAGCAATTCGACATCGGCTTGCGGTTCCCCCGCGCCGATAATCTCGGCATCCAGCTGATGAAATTGCCGATACCGCCCCTTTTGCGGGCGTTCATAGCGGAACAATGGTCCATGCGTCGCAATTTTCAGCGGCGCATGTTGCTGCCAGCCATTGGTGATATAGGCCCGCGCCAGCCCAGCGGTAAATTCGGGCCGCAAAGTCAGCGATTCGCCGCCGCGATCCTCAAACGAATACATTTCCTTGGACACGACATCGGTGGTTTCGCCCAAAGACCGCGAAAACACCGCTGTCTTTTCAAACACCGGCATTTCCACCCGCCGAAAACGATAGAGTTTGCGAATCCGTTCAAATGTTTCAACCACATAGGCGAAAGCCTCGGCATCTGCGCCGAAAATATCCTGGGTTCCGCGTATCGCATGGGGGGTTTCAATCTTGGCCATGCCCGCGCCCTATACATTTTCGCCGGTTTGGGAAAGCCGTTCATCGAACAGAAACTTGCAGAAAGGCAAACAACGCGGCATGATCCGCGCCATGACCAAACATCCACACACCGCCGCCCTGCTGGCAATCAGCGCCGCCCTGTTCTCAGCTCCCGTCGCTATTGCTGCCGACCGCTCTGCACCCAGAGCGATCCCCATTGCGCAAACCGTGCCCGATGCCAAAGATCGGCCCTATCCGGGCGGCACCATCACGCTCGACATCGACGCCACCGACACCATGCGCGGTGTCTATCGGGTGACCCAAACCATCCCCGTGGCATCGGGCACCAGCAATCTGATCCTGATGTTGCCGCAATGGATTCCCGGCCACCATTCGCCCAGCGGCACGATAGACCAGCTGGTTGATGTCAAATTCTTGGTCGATGGCAAAGAAATCAGCTGGCACCGCGATCCGGTCGAGGTTTACGCGTTCCATCTCGATCTACCCAGCGGCACCCGCCAAGTGGTCGCCAAATTTATCAATACCTCGCCGCTGCAAAACAGCGAGGGCCGGATCACCATGACTCAGGAAATGCTGAACCTGCAATGGGATCGGATGTCTCTCTATCCCGCTGGCCATTATGTCCGCCAGATTACATTCAAACCCACGGTGACCTTCCCCGATGGCTGGCAAGTGGCCAGCGCGCTGGATGGCAAACAGGTCAATGGCAACACGGTCACATGGGCGGCAATTGATTACGAAGCCTTGGTCGATTCGCCGGTTTTTGCCGGTGTGAATTTCAAACGCTTTGATCTGGGGAATGGCGTCGCCATGAATGTGGTGGCCGATAAAGCCGATCAGCTGGCCATCAAACCGGAAAATCTCGCCGTTTACCCTGCGCTGGTTGATGAAGCCCTGCTGGCCTTTGGCAGCCATCATTTCGATCATTATGATTTCCTGCTGGCTTTGACCGATCGTCTGGGCGGCATTGGCCTCGAACATCACCGTTCATCCGAAAATTCAATGAACCCCAAAACTTTCACCGATTGGGCCAATGAAGATTACAACCGCAATGTCATTGCCCATGAATTATCGCACAGCTGGGATGGCAAATTCCGCCGCCCTGAAAAATTGTGGACCCCCGATTACCGCCAGCCGATGCAGGATAATTTGCTGTGGGTCTATGAAGGGCAAACCCAGTTCTGGGGCTGGGTTTTGGCGGCGCGATCTGGCGTGCAAACCAAAGAAACCGTGCTGGGCCAATGGGCCAATTCGGCGGGGATGTTCACCCAATGGCCGGGCCGTGGCTGGCGCTCGGTTGAGGACACCACCCATGATCCGATCATGGCGTCGCGCCGCCCCAAACCTTTTGCCTCCTTGGACCGTAACGAGGATTATTACACCGAAGGCGCGCTGATGTGGTTGGAGGTCGATCAGATCATCCGCGAGGGCACCAAGGGGCAAAAGGGCTTAGATGATTTCGCCAAAGGCTTTTTCGGGATAAAAAATGGCGATTGGGGTCAGGTCGGTTATGGCTTTGATGATGTTACCAAGGCGCTGAACGGCATCTATGCCTATGATTGGGCCAAATTCCTCAAGACACGGATGCAAACCCCGGGCCAGCCCGCACCCTTGGCTGGCATTGAAAAAGCGGGTTACAAATTGGTCTGGAAAGAAGAACCCAACCCCTATGACAAGGCGCGGATGGGCGCGGCAAAATCATTAAGCCTGTTCCATTCATTGGGTATTGCCATTGGTTCGGATGGGCGGGTGTTGTCTTGCCGTTGGGACAGTCCAGCGTTTAATCTGGGCATTGTCACCGGTTCGCGGATCATCGCGGTCAATGGTTTGGGCTATGATAGCGATAATATGAAAGCCGCCGTCACCGCCGCCAAAGGCAAGGGTAAGGGGATCGCCTTGATCGTCCAACGCGGTGAGCGGGTGCAAAATATCACCGCCGAATACCACGACGGCTTGCGCTATCCTTGGCTGGAAAAAGCAACTGCGGGCAAAGAACCGGCGGCATTTGACCTGTTGCTGGCACCCCGCCGTCCCACGGCAAAATAATAGCGCCGTCCCACGGCAAAATAATTGCCGCCTGCATAAAATACCCCGCGCCACTTGTTGCAATGCAGCATTTGGCGCGGTAATGGCGTGACATGAATATAGATATGATCCCAGCGGGGGATAATCCGCCCGAAAGCCTGAACGTCTTTATCGAAGTGCCCATCGGCGGCGAGCCGGTGAAATATGAGCTTGATAAAGCATCCGGCGCACTGTTCGTTGATCGTATCCTGCACACGCCGATGCGTTATCCGGCCAATTATGGCTTTATCCCGCATACGCTGGGCGAAGATGGCGATCCGCTTGATGCTCTGGTCATTACCCGTTCGCCGATCATCGCTGGCGCGGTGATTAAAGTGCGCCCCGTCGGGGTTTTGCTGATGGAAGATGACAAAGGCGGCGATGAAAAGCTGATTACCGTGCCGATTGATTCGACCTTCCCCTATTACAAAGAAATCGCCGCGCATGACGATTTACCGCCGATTGTCACCCAACAAATCGAACATTTCTTTCAACATTACAAAGATTTGGAACCCGGAAAATGGGTCAAGATGAAAGGTTGGGGCAACGCCGAAGACGCCAAACGCATCGTGGTGGAATGTATCGAACGCGCCAAGGTGCAAAAGCTGGGCTAAATCACGCCACCAAAATCCTCCCCATTTTCACCTAGAACGTGATGACATCATGTTGAATCGTCATTGCGAGCGTAGGATCAATCCATCACCTGAAATGGCCAAAGTCCCAACTGGATTGTCTCCAAGGCTCACTTTGACGG
>JBEAOQ010000044.1:0-5495 GCA_041164845.1 Pseudomonadota bacterium
GCTCCGATACCAGATGGTGACACGTGAGATTGTCGCCATGCCGCAGTAATTCAGCTTGAAGCAGATCATCGAGATCATCTTGATAATGCTGATTGAGTATTTTGATAAAGGTGCGGTTTTCAAACCAACGATCCCCCAATCGCTCGATCAAATGATTGTTAATGGCATTTCGGATCACAATTTCGGCAAAGTGAAGTGGTAAATAAAATGCCTCACAGAGCGCACAATTCCATAGATATATGCGGAGAGCGTCCTCTTGATTCCCGTATGTTGCTGGTAAATAGCGATCTATCCGATCATCATGCAACGCGCGAATAATGGCAGTGAATTGATCGTCTTTAGGCTCATTTGGTAATTGCATATTAAAGCTAGCTTTAGTATAAGGACGGCGTGAGCTGTGGTAAGGTTTGTTCCGTAAGGACCCCTTTCACGGACAAGATCAGAGGGCGGGCTGTGAAAACGGCGCCGTCCTCAATCTTTTTTGGGCTATGCGCATCAATCATACCCATAATCGCCCGCTTCGCCCTCGGCCAGATCGCTGAATTTGGTGATCCGCGATTCAAAGCGCAGCCGGACTTTGCCGGTCGATCCATGGCGTTGTTTGGCGATGATTAATTCGGCAAGCCCGGTGACTTGCTCCATTTTTTCGCGCCATTTTTCCCATTTATCGCGGACATCCATCGGCGAATTGTCATCGGGAAATTGTGGTTCGGTGGCTTTGACGTAATAATCTTCGCGGAAGACGAACCACACCATATCGGCGTCTTGTTCGATCGAACCGGATTCGCGCAAATCGGACAGCATTGGTTTTTTGTCTTCACGCTGTTCCACCGCCCGGCTCAGCTGGGACAGGGCAATCACCGGCACCGCCAATTCCTTGGCCAAAGTTTTCAGGCCACGGCTGATTTCGGAAATTTCATTGACGCGGTTGTCACTGGCGCGGTTGCCGCTGCCCTGCAATAATTGCAGATAATCGACGATAATCAGGCCAATATCATGCCGCCGTTTCAGCCGCCGCGCCCGGGTGCGCAAAGATGAGATGGTCAGCGCCGGGGTGTCATCAATATATAGCGGCAATTCGGCCAGCCGCTGGCTGGCGTAGGATAATTGCTGGAAATCTTCGCGGCTGATTTTGCCCATCCGCAAGGATTCGCCGCTGATACCCGATTGTTCGGCCAAAATACGCGTGGCCAGCTGGTCGGCGCTCATTTCCAGGCTAAAAAAAGCCACCGGCGCGCCGACTGATTTTTCCGGCAGAATGCCATCGGCCAGATCGCTGCGATAGCGTTCGGCGGCGTTGAAGGCGATGTTGGTGACCAGTGCGGTTTTGCCCATACCCGGACGGCCAGCCAAGATCACCAGATCGGAATTGTGCAAGCCGCCGATTTTCTCGTTGAGGCTGGTCAGGCCGGTGGTGGTGCCCGAAATATGCCCGCCCGACAGCAAAGCCTGTTCGATCATCCCCAGCGCGGTGCGGGTGGCGACGCCAAAAGCCTGCGCATCGGAATTGGTCGAAGCCCCCTCGGCCACCGCATAAAGCGCGGCCTCGGCTCCGGCGATTTGGTCGAGCGGGGCCACCGATTCGCTGGTGTCCATCGCATTGGTCACCAGATTGCGCCCGACCGTGACCAATTCGCGCAGCAAGGCCAGATCATAGATTTGCTCGGCCAAAGCGCGGGGGGCCAACAGCCCTTGGCCATCGGCGGTCAGCCGCGCCAGATAGGTGGTGCCGCCCAGCGCCTTTAACGCCTCATCCGCCTCGAAATAGGGTTTGAGGGTGACGGGGGTGACGATGGATTTGCGGTCGAGCAATTGCAGGATGCGTTCATAGATGCGGGCATGAATGGGTTCGAAGAAATGGGCGGGCATCAACGGGGCGATCAATTCCTCGATCACCCGATTGTCGATCAACACCGCGCCGAGAAACGCGGCCTCGGCCTCGATATTGGCGGGCAGGGCTTTGGCGGTGATTGTGCCAGATGTGGTGTCATCGGGGCGGAGCATGATGGCGGCATTTTGCATGGTTTGTGTCATGCGCGGTGCAGGTGGGTTGGGCAAGCAGGGATGTGCGGTGTTTTAATCCACAGGGTGTGGATGATGGGATTATAGCGGTGGGTAATGGATGGGTTTGTCGCCATAGCGGGCTTTGAGGATGCCCGTGCGGCGATCGGTGCTAAATTCATTTTGATCAAGCTGGTCTGCAAATTTGAACGATGCCGTGAAGGAATTGCCGTCAGTTTCATATTCCATTGCAGCCCAGCGTTTATTGGCTGGTTCGGCTTCCCATGCTTCGTAAAGCAAATTATTCAGCTGCTTATTAGGAAAAAAATATTCAACATAATCGGGAAGTTCTTTATAAATTGAGGCCCCCATCCATCCATCTCCAGCTTCAACATAAGCAAATATCTTATTATATTTGTTTGCTTTTGAACCGCATATTGATTCTATCTGCTGACCAATACCAGCGTATAAAGGGCCTGAATCCGATGGAGTTGTGGAATTCATTTTAATTACCCTTTTTCTTATTTATAAAATTACGAAAATTTGGGACACCGTCAATCGTCCAATAGACATCAATTTTATCCGGCCTCAACGATCCACCCGTATATTGCGGATCAATTTTCACCGTTACAACATGCCCAGCTTTCATAGACTTGGCCCATTGATCTTCCAAGCTGCGATAGGCGCCTCGATTGAAATTGGAATCTTGGGCAAAATGGTTGAAGCTACCCAATGGGCCATTGAACCGCACCGCAATATAATGTCCACCATCATCAGTTGGTTGGCGGTTTGCCCCGCCCGCCGATGATTGATTGCTGCGCGATCTGGTGCTTGCGCTCGATGACGTGAGTTGACCGGAGACGGTTTGGGTGCGGCCTTGCGTGAAATCATCGCCTCATCTGTAATCATAACACAAGCCAGATGCCGCTGTTCTGTGCCCAACATTACCTGCGGCGGTGCTCTCCTTCAATTAAGCTGTGACAAGCCCCCATCATTCCCCTTGCCCCCGCGCTTCGCATTTGCGACACAGGCCGCCTGATGAACGCCCGCATTTCACATATCGAACTGGATGATGCGACGATCCTGTGGCGCAATGCCGATATTGAACAGGAACGCCGGATTGCCATTTTTGATTTGATCGAGGACAATAGTTTCAGGCCAGTGCGGGCGGCGGGGGCCGGGCATGGCGGGCCTTATCGGTTGAAACTGTCGGTAACCGATGGCCGGTTGGTGATGGAAATTGCCGATGAGGCCGGGCAAATATTGGAAACGCTGATCTTGGCATTGGGGCGGTTTCGGCGGCCGGTGAAGGATTATTTTGCGATTTGCGATTCCTATTATCAGGCGATCCGCAAGGCGACGGCGGCGGAAATTGAAACTATCGACATGGCGCGGCGCGGCATCCATAATGAAGCGGCGGAATTGTTGTTGGAGCGGCTGGAGGGCAAGGTCGAGACCGATTTTATCACCGCCCGCCGCTTGTTCACGCTGATTTGTGTGTTGCATATTCGGGGGTGATGTCTCGACTTCGCGCGATAGGCGCGGTAGTGGGCAGCAGGAATTTAAGGGCGCAAAATGGCAGGTAAATTACACAAGAGCGTGGGGCGACGGATGCTGGGGGCTTTGCTGCTGGTGGCGATGATTGGCGGCGGTATTGGCTGGTGGCAGCTGCGCCATTGGCAACCCAGCCGCGCCGAATTTGCCAAGCAAGGGGTGGAAGTCGGCAGCGATGACGGCGATGTTGATTGGAAGGCGATCAAAGCGGTGGGCGCGGATTTTGCCTATATCGACGCCAGCGCCAGTGCCTTTGCCCGTGATGAAAAATTCAGCGAAAATTTCGAAAATGCCAGCGCCGCCAGATTAAAAGTCGGGGCGGTGCATCGCTATGATCCCTGTCAGCCGGCCGATAAACAGGCAGCGAATTTTGTCACCGTGGTGCCGCGTGATGCGAAAATGTTGCCGCCAGCGGTGGAGCTGGTGCGACTGGCTGATGATTGCCCCATCAAGGTGCGCGATGCGGCGGTGGAAAGCGAATTGATGACGTTTCTTAATGAGATAGAAACCCATACTGGCAAGCCGTCGATCCTGAAAGTCGGGCGCGCATTTGAGGCGAAATACCATGTGGCACATCGGTTGGATCGCAATTTGTGGCTGATGGGGGATCGGGTGCAGCCCGATTATGCGGGGCGTCCGTGGAGCCTGTGGACCGCCAATGATGCGCTGATGACCACTGGCCATGATGCGGCGCTGCGCTGGGTGGTGGTGCAGAAATGATGCCTGAGCGCGATAAATTGATCGCGGCGGCACGGGCGGCGGCTGGCCATGCCTATGCGCCCTATTCGCGGTTCCATGTCGGCGCGGCGCTGGGCTTTGCCGATGGCAGCGTGGTGACAGGCGCCAATGTCGAAAACGCCAGCTATGGCCTGACCCTCTGTGCGGAAAGCGTGGCGGTGGGGGCGGCGATGGCAGTAGGCAAGCGCGTCGGATTGCTGGCTATGGCGGTGATCGGTGGGATCGAGGGTGCCGCTGGGCCAGTGGTGACGCCATGCGGGCGGTGTCGGCAGGTGCTGAATGAGCTGGCGGCCATGGGCGGCACCGATCCGGTTATCTATTGCGTTGGTGCGGATGACGTGCTGGAATTGCGGCTGTCGGAATTATTGCCCCATGCTTTTGGGCCGGGGAATTTGGGATAGGAGCGGGTGCAAAGCCCCTGGGCCGTGTCCCGATACTGCGGGCCACCCATACCCACCCCCCCTTCAATGCAGGGCTATAGCATATAGAAAATTGGTTGCTCGATGAGATAGAAAATAGGCACGCGGAGGCGCGGAGATGCGGAGAAAACATACCAGTTGGGCATCACAGCGTATAATATGGGTGTTTTGCGGCTGTTTAATTTGTAACGAGAGTTTTGAGAGCAGAAAATATACCTCCGCCCCTCCGCCCCTCCGCGTGAAATTGAAGATACGATAGCCCTGCACTCAACGGGGAAGGAGTTAACAGCTTTGTTTTGGGGAGAGCAGGAAATGACCAATAATCCAGAGGCGCAATTGGCCGGATTTCTTGCCGCCTATTCGCCAGAGGTCGCGGATAGAGCGACGGCGATATTGGCGTGGATGCGGGTCTTGCTGCCCCATGCCGATGCACTGGTCTATGACAATTACAATGCGCTGGCGGTGGCTTTTTCGCCCAATGGCAAAACGGGAGCGGCGATATGTTCGATCGCCGTCTATCCGCGCTGGGTCAGCCTGTTTGTCTCTGCGACATTGGCTGATCCGACCGGCATTATGCGTGGAGATGGTGGGCGGTTGCGGCATGTGGTGTTGGATGATGTGGCAATGCTGGACCGTGCAGATGTGGCGGCGTTTATTGCCGCATCCATCGCCCGCGCCCAGCCGCCATTTGATCCGGCGCATATGGGGCAGTTGGTGATAAAATCGGTGTCGGCCAAGCAGCGGCCACGGCGGTGAGAGTCGTTTCACTCTCCTTGGTCGTCG
>JBEAOQ010000045.1:0-4123 GCA_041164845.1 Pseudomonadota bacterium
ATCCGGCGCATATCATGGGGCCGGTGATTTCCAAGCGTCAGCAGGATCGCGTGATGAGCTATGTTGAATTGGGCCAGCAAGAGGGGGCAACTTTGCTTTGCGGTGGCAAGATGCGGCCAGATAAAGGCGGCGGTTTCTTTATCGAACCGACCTGTTTTGTCGATGTGACTCCCGAAATGCGGATCGCGCAAGAAGAGATTTTTGGGCCGGTTCTGGTGGTCATTCCATATGACGATGATGAGGACGCGATTCGCATCTCCAATGACAGTGTCTATGGGCTGTCGGGCGGGGTGTCGTCGGGCGATGTGGATCGTGCCAACCGCATGGCGCGGCGGATTCGCACCGGCTCGATGAGCGTTAACGGTGGCATGTGCATCGCGGGCGACATTCCCTTTGGCGGCTATAAGGCCAGCGGGATTGGCCGTGAATGGGGTGTGGAAGGGATTGAGGAATTGCTGGAAACCAAGCTGATCGCGGTGCGCGTGTAAGGAAAAATGGCTGTGGTCAGACAATCTACTTTGCGGCTGGTTGAAGCCGAACCGTCGTTTGAGCATGACGGTTCGGCTTTGAGCCACAATTTGAATGGCCAGAAATTGGGCCGCAAAGGCCGCGATACCCGTGAGCGGATATTGGCGGCGGCGATGCGGTTGTTGGCTGGCGCGGACAAGGAAGCGCCGATGTCGATGAGCGCCGTGGCGCGTGAGGCATCGCTGGGGATGACCTCACTGTATAATTATTTTGCCGATCTGTCCGAATTGCTATTGGCGGTTTTGGAGCCGGTTATGGCCAGTGCTGAAGGTGCCTATTTGGCTCCTCTACGGCAGCCTTGGTCAGATACAGAATTGGGCCAAAGGTGTGGTGAATTTGTCAGCGCCTATCACGCCTATTGGACCAAACACACACGGCTGTTGCATCTGCGCAATGCCATGTCAGATCAGCAAGACCAGCGGATGATATTGGCGCGTATCGCCGCGACCCAGCCGATTATTGGATTGTTGGTGCGGCAGATGGGTGGCAATCCTGATGAGCGCAATGGAGCGGCCCATGCCACGGCAACGGTGTTGATGATCGGCGTCGAACGCGCCATCACGATCTCAACCGATGATGCCTTGCCGGTGCGGATGGCGATGGAAATCCGCCATGACCAGGGCCATTTCCTGCGCCCTTGCGCCCGGATGATGGAATTGGCGATTAGGGATATGCGGGGGTGACGATTGGGTTCATTTGCCGGTTGGGACAATGACCTCCGTGCCTCTGTGTCTCCGTGCGAAACCTTTTCAACTTTTATGCAATTGCCGAGGCATTATGCGTCGGCCTTTGCCTTGCTCATCATTTTGCTGAGGTCAACTTGGCCGGTGGTGACGCCGCCCATAAAGCCGCCATCGACGGGAAAAACCACGCCATTGACCACCGAAGCCAGCGCCGAGCCAAGCAAAACCACGCCGCCAGCTTGTTCGTCAGCGGTGGTATAGCGGCCCAAAGGTTCGGCGGCGGCGTCGATCACCGCTTTGCCAGAAGTGGCTTGGAATGTGGCCATCATCGGGGTTTGGGTGGGGGATGGCAGGGTGCAATTGATGCGGACGCCTTGTTTAATCAGCTTAGCCCCCATGAATTGAGTCCAGACAATCACCGCTTCCTTGGAGAAGGCGTAACCCTCGGCGACATGATCCATATTGCCATCGCACCAATCAAGTGCGGCCTGATAGCCCGCCGTGGCCAACAGGCCCATATGCACCGGAATACGGCGGCTCCAGCCCAAGCCGCCGGTGGAGGCGATGCTGGTGATCGAGGAGCCAGCCCCCATCAGGGGGATCACTTTCTCGGTGGTGTGGCGGATGCCGATGAAATTGACTTTCATCGTGTCGAGTGGGGGAAAAGCGCCGCCGCCGGGCAGGCCAGCGCAATTAAACAGGGCATGGACGGGGGCATTGCCTAGTCCTGCAACGGCGGCGTCGATGGTGACGGGATCGCGCAGGTCGATCTGGGTAAAGCTGGCCAAGGGCAGGGCGCAGGGTTTGAAATCAAAGCCATGAACCTCGGCTCCCTGATCGAGCAGGATCCGCGCGGTGGCTTCGCCCATACCGGAAAAACAGCCGTTGACGATAACGCGCTTGCCTGAATAGCCGAGAATGTTGGACATGGTAGTTTCCTAAAGTGCGTAATGATAATCGAATTAGAGTCTAGAGCGGGCAGCGTTAAATCTGAATCAGATTGCCCGCTCTAGTTATTTGTTTTCGCCCAGCTTTAAGAAGAACGGGGTTTTAAGCCAAAAACCGGTTCCCACTTTTTGGCACGATGCTCTAGGGAGCAAGCTGCGCTATCCTCTCCCGCAGGGGGAGAGGATAGGTAATTTCACAATCAAAACGGCAAATTATACAGTCTGACCGCATTGTCTTGCAGCACTTTTTTCTGCACTTCGGGGCTGTAGCCGCCCAAAGTATCGACCAGATGCGCTTGCACCCCCGGATAGAGCGAGGTGGGATGCGGGAAATCGGTTTCGAACAGGACATTGTCGACGCCAATGGTTTCCAGCAGCAATTTTGGGCCGATTTTTTCGAACCAATAGGTGCAGAAGAAATGCGAGCGGAAATATTCCCACGGGCGTTTGTTGAGCAGACCGGCCTTTGATGGCAGCATTTCGTTGAATTGATGCTCCAGCGCCTCGACCGCGAAGGGCACCCAGCCCATGCCGCTTTCGATCAGGCCGATTTTCAGGCGCGGATGACGATCCAAACGGCCAGACACCATCCAATTTCCCAAAGTGGCGGCATTGCCAATCGAAAACATGGTGGCGACGACAGCCAGAGTTTGTTCGAAACCAAAACCGTCCCATGTCAGGGTATTGGGGTCAATCGCCGCGTTGAGGTGAAAATTGAGCGGGGTGCCGGTGGCTTCGCACATTTCCAAGAACGGCGTCCAATAATCCGACAGAAAGCTGGGCACGCCGACCCGTTCGGGGGTGTCGGGCAAAACAAAGCCTTTGATTCCCATGTCGATGCAGCGGCGCGCTTCTTTTTCTAGCTCTTTTTGATCCCAAAACGGCAGATGGCCCATATTGAAAATGCGCTGGCCGGACTCGTGTTGGTAATCATGCGAGGCATCATTATACATTTGGATGATCGATAGAGCCAGCGCGGGATCACCCAGCGACATCAGCGAACCTGCCTGTGTGACGCCCGAATTTTGATAGCCAATCTGGGCATAGATGCCCATATCATCCATCGCCTGAACGCGGTCTTTCATAATATGGCCGCCGGGATGGGCCTGTTCCAATTTCGGGAAAGCCAGACGGCCCAGCAATTTGTTTTTATCGGCGCGGATAACATTGCCGCCCATCGAGCCGAAATCACGATCACCAACAAACCATCTGTCAGTGCCATTTATGCGGCGGATATGCGGCACTTTGTCCTTTAAAGCAGCGGGAGCGCGGCTGGTGAAAAGGTCGGGCGCTTCGGTGATATGGGTGTCGCAATCGACGATTTTGATACCGGCGAACATCGGATCAATCCCGCCCGATTGGGTGGCGTAATCGACTTCGCGGATGACGCCGCCTTCGGTATAGCCCTCGGCGGACCAATATTTTTTGGCGCTTTGGGCCATTTCTTTGGTGTCGGCTTCGGCCATGGGGACTCTCCTGATAACGGTGTAATGCGGGGGCATCGCGGATTGGTTTTATGCTTTGTTATCGCAGATTTTGGTGAAATGGGCAATCGTGGGCGCGATTGTTTGGGGGGAAATAGGGGGGTGGTCAAAATCATCCAATCTTGCGTAATCGGTGAGGGCGGCCCACCCCACCCAGCCTCCCCCTCAAGGGGGCGGGGCTTTTAGATAGCGATTTAATCCCGCGCCAGCAACAAAGCTGCGGCCAGCGGCCCGCCGCCCGAAGTGGCCACCGCAAGTTTTGGATTGCCTGCAATTTGCCGTTCCCCAGCCGTTCCGCGTAATTGAGTCACGGCTTCATGGGCGAAGCCGAAACCATGCAGGCGGCCCGCGCCCAATTGCCCGCCAGCGGTGTTGAGCGGCAGCGCGCCGGTGCGGGCAATGCGGGTGCCACCTTCGATGAAATGATGCCCTTCACCCACTTTGCAGAAACCCAAGGCTTCGAACCAGCTGATTGGGAAAA
>JBEAOQ010000046.1:0-2665 GCA_041164845.1 Pseudomonadota bacterium
CACCCCGGCCCAGCGTTCGCGCTGCATCGGCTTGCCTTTTTCCGACAGATCGGCGCGGTCAATAATTGTCGTCGCGCCCAAACCCCGCAAATAATCGCCTTCCGACGCCTTGCCGGTGGCCGCCGCGATAGTAAATCCTGCCTTAGCCAGCAGCGCCACCGCCACCGAACCAACCCCGCCAGTTGCCCCCGTGACCAGCACTTCACCCTGATCGGGCGTCACCCCATGCCGCAGCAAAACATCCACACACAGCGCCGCCGTATAGCCCGCCGTGCCAATCGCCATCGCCTGTTTGGCGGTAAAGGCGGCGGGCAGCGGCACCAGCCAGTCCCCCTTCAGCCGCGCCTTTTGTGATAGGCCACCCCAATGCCCCTCGCCCACGCCCCAGCCATTCAGCACCACCGCATCACCCACGGACCAATCTTTATGGTTGGTCTCGGTGACCGTGCCGACCAGATCAATCCCGGGCACCATCGGAAATTTGCGCACCACTGGCGATGATCCGGTGATCGCCAAGCCATCCTTGTAATTGATCGTCGAATGGCTGACGGCAATCGTCACGTCACCCTCAGGCAAGGCGCTGTCATCCAGCTGCTGCACAGTCACGCTCTGTCCGGCGTCATTTTTGTCGATAATAAGAGCGGAAAACATAGCAACTCCTTGGATAAAACACGGCTTCATCAGGCCTCCCCCTTGAGCGGGAGGCACGTCCTAACTCCTCCCCCCTTGAGGGGGAGGTTGGGAGGAGGTGGCCCATCCTCAGAAGAATATACCCGCCCTAACCGCTTCACCCACAAGCTCAAGCAAGAACGCCACCCCAGCCTATCGCAGCAGCGATAGCGCGTGATAGATCACCCCAAAACCATATCGGCAAACCACAGCCGCAATTGTTTTTTGTCCAGCTTACCCGTCGCGGTATGCGGCAGTTCATCGACAAATTCCACCCGATCCGGCAGCCACCATTTCGCCACCCGGCTGCGCAACCATGTCTGCACATCCTCTGCCGAAACATCCGATCCCGCCTCACGCACCACCACCAACACCGGCCGTTCGACCCAGCGCGGGTGGGCAATACCAATCGCCGCCGCCTCTTTCACCCCCGGACAGCCCGAAGCCTCACCCTCCAGCTCGATGGATGAAATCCATTCCCCGCCCGATTTAATCACATCCTTGGTTCGGTCAGTGATCCTTATATAGCCAAAATGGTCAATCGCCGCGATGTCACCGCTGTCAAACCAGCCATCAGCGGTCAGGACATCGCCCCCCGCCGCCTTGAAATATTCCCCGACCACACATGGCCCGCGCACCTGCAATTGCCCGCTCTGCACGTCATCATGCGGCAATTCTGCGCCATCTGGCCCGATAATTCGCGCTTCCACACCATAAATCGGCAAGCCCTGCTTCAAATTCTGGTCAATTTGCGCCTCATGTGACAAGGCCAAAATCTCCGGCTTGGGGCTGGTTATCGACCCCATCGGGCTAAGTTCGGTCATCCCCCAGCCGTGCCGCACCACCACCCCCATTGCGGCAAAAGCCTCCACCATCCAGCGCGGAGCCGCCGAACCGCCAATCAGTGTGCGGTTCAATTTGCCCTGCCCATGTGCCTTCATATAGGGAATCGCGTCAATCCACACCGATGGCACGGCACAAGCAAAATCCACCCCTTCATCCATCATCAACTCGCAAATGCTGGGCGCATCCATGTTCGGCCCGGGCATGACCAATTTGGCCCCGACCATCGGCGCAGAAAACGCCAAAGACCAGGCATTGGCGTGAAACATCGGGACAATCGGCATCACCACCGTCTTGGCGCTCAACGCCAAAACATCCGGTCCATGCGCCATCAAAGCCTGCAACACATTGGATCGGTGCGAATAGAGCACCCCCTTGGGATTGCCGGTGGTGCCCGATGTATAACACAGCCCACAGGGCGCATTTTCCGCCACCATCACCCGCGAAAAACCATCCTCTTCCACGCTGAGCAAATCCTCATAACACAGCAAATCCAGCGGGCTATCGGGCATATGCGCCCGATCTGTCAGCATGATAATCTGCCGCCCCTGCAAACAGCCGCCAGCCAACCGCTCCAAAATCGGCAGAAAGGTCAAATCCGCCAGCACAATTCGATCATCGGCATCTTGGATGATAAATTCCAGCTGGGCATCAAACAAACGCGGGTTCACCGTGTGATAGACCGCGCCAACATGGGTGATCCCATACCATGCTTCCATATGGCGGTGGGTGTTCCATGCCAAAGTCGCCACGCGGTCACCCTCGCGCACCCCCAGCCGCGCCAGCGCCGCTGCACATTTGCGCGCCCGCACGGCAATGTCGCGGTAATTTGTCCGGTGGATTGGCCCCTCGACCGTCCGCGTGACCACCTCGGCATCGCCATGAAACCGCGCGGCATGGTCAATAATCGTGCCGACCAGCAGCGGCCAATCTTGCATATATCCTTGGATCATGTGTTACGCTCTCCCTTTGTGAGAGCCTATCGCATATCTCAGTAGCACACAAGAAAACGGCCGAGAGTTCCCCCTCGGCCGTTATGGTGTATTTCCCATGCAATGGGGTGGTCAAATCAGAACTGTTTGGTGAAGCCCAGTTTGATAATCCGTCCCATCGTCCAATTGTTATAGCTGGGGTTATTGGTGTTGAGCCGTTG
>JBEAOQ010000047.1:0-14359 GCA_041164845.1 Pseudomonadota bacterium
GGCGGGTATACATGATTGATGAACCGCTGTCGTTGCTGTAACCGATACCGGCAAAGGCTGAGACAAAGCGTGTGCTTGGTTCTACTACGACGATATCCGATCCAGCCACCAGCGCCGCCATCCCTCCGGCGCAAACCCCTTGAACGGCGGCGACTATTGGTGCGTCCATCATCTGCATCCGAGCTACGCCCATATGCAGGTCAGAGGTCCAATGCTTAATCATCAATGGCAGATTGTCGAGATTGGCAACGAACATGCCGACATCGCCGCCAAAGCTGAAAGCCTTGCCCTCGGCGCTAATCAGCACCGCACGCACCGAACTATCACCTGACAGTTCATTCGCCACGTCGCAGAATTCGGCGCAGAATGTGCCATCAATCGGATTGCCGCGCTTGGGCTGAATGAATGTCAGTCGGGCGAGGCCACCATCGCGGTCAATCCGCATAGAGCTATAAGTCATGTCCGTTTTCCTCAATCAATTAGCAACACGGCTTTGATGCATTTGCCGTGGTGGGCATCGTCGATGGCTTGGTTGATGTCTTCAAGGCGGTAGGTCTTGGTCAATTTCTCGATTGGCAAGCGCCCGGCCTTGTGATGAGCGAGCAGTTCGGGAAGGAAATTTTTGATGTCGCTATCGCCCTCAACAATCCCGCGCACCGTGCCGCCAATCGTCAGCCATTGCATAATAGGCACCGGCAGCACCGCATCCAATTGTCCGGGTACCCCGATCAGGCCAACACGGCCCAGATTGCCGACCATGTTGATCGCCGCCGCGACAATTGGCAAATAGCCGCTGGTATCCACAGCCATATCGGCCCCGGCAGGAATGATGGCACGGACGGCTTCAACCACATCACCCGCCGCCGGATCAATCGCATGACTTGCCCCAAGTTCCAGCGCCAAGGCACGGCGAGAGGCTTGCGGTTCGATCACGATAATCGGCGAACAGCCGATGATCGCACCGCCCATAACCGCGCTGAGGCCCACAGCCCCGCCGCCAATAACGACCAGCGCATCACCCGCCTTGCCGTTCAACGAACGCATCACCGCGCCCGCGCCGGTTTGCACCCCGCAGCCCAGCGGCGCCAATGTGACCAAATCGGCGTCATCATCCAGTTTCAGCACATTGCGGACATTGGCGATGGCCAAACCGGCAAAAGACGATTGGCCAAAGAAATTATCGGAGACGGCAGCATCTGCCCCCCTGTGCAGGCGAGTTGTGCCATCGCCGCGCGTGCCGGTCATGTTAAGGGCAAAGAAGCTGTCGCAATAGGCTGGGTGGTCGTCATGGCAATGACGGCAATCCCCGCAACTGTTGAAGGTCAGCAGCACCTTGTCGCCCACTTTGACCGAAGTGACATCCGGCCCGACCGCATCAACAATCCCAGCACCCTCATGCCCCAACACCGCCGGAAATTGTAAGCCGAGTTCGCCCGACGCAATCACCAGATCGGTATGGCAAATGCCCACCGCCTTGATCGCCACGCGCACCTCGTCGCGCTGCGGCGCGGCGACAGCAATGGTTTCAATTTCGAACGGGCCATTGGCTTGGTTGAGAACGGCGGCAATTGTCTGCATGAAAATGCTCCTAAGTAAAAATCAGTAACGCTGGTGAATGGCGGCGCGGTGACGGGTGAGATAGGCGCGGCTAAGGCCCAGCTGTTGCACCCCGTGGCCGATCATGCCGCCACAAGCGACGCGCATCGACGATTGCAGATAGGTGTTCGAAGGGCAGGGCGCCCAGTAACAACCATTGACCGTGGAATAGGTGACGGCGAAGGTCTTGCCGCGAATATCGGTGACGGACAGACGGCCACCCATCGGCATCGCACCGCGATATTCCTGATCGCCCTCGCTCGAAACAATGCCAAAGACTTCGCCGTTTTCTAACACATAGCCGCTGACATGCGGCCCCATCGCGGTGCGGGTGGCGATGTCATGGCCGGTGAACAGATGGATGGTCAGTGCCTCGCCAAAGCTGGCGTGCCACCAGATGACCGCGCTGTTGTCGCGTTCCGGACGTGGCCCCCAGCTGCGATCGCCGGTTTCGACGCAATCAACCTTATGCGTGGTTCCGCGTGCGGTTAGCGAGCCGGTGATATGATAGGTTTGCTCATAATGTCCCGACCAACTGGCATCCCACGCGGGGCCATTACGTGTCGCCGCGCAGGGGTCCATCGCCGGATCATTGATGTCGAACGGCTCATGCAACGCCCGAAATTCCAACGCGAATCGCGTGTCGTCAATGCCTTCATAGGCCATGCGATATAGCTTGAGCGGCTCGATCACTTCGAATGACAGGCCATTGGGCAGCGCAAACTTGGTCAATGTTTTCGGGCAGGGCAGATGTTGTTGATTATCAACGTAGAGCTGATCCTCCCACAGGTCTGAAATCCGGTCCATCAGGGTAATGTCAGCCATGCACACGCCCAGCTTTGGCCGGGTGACGAGGTAAACCACTGCGTTGATATTGGCCTGAGGCACGACAAAGGGCAGCGCCAGTGTTTCCGCCCATTGCCAGTGCGAATTTTCATCGAAATGAAAGTCAAAATCCTCCGGCCGGATCACAGCGTGTCAAACCCAAAGGGTGCGAACCAGCGGCGGTCTTTTTGCGCGCGCACATGTTCCAGCTCAAGGATGATTTTGCGAAGCTCTGCTTTGCCAGCAATGTCGCCATCTACCGCGACGGCGCGAACCAGTGCATCAATCGCGTCATGGATCGCCTGACACTGGCCGCGCACATGGCTGCCATCGGCGGCGGCAATAGCCGCGCCGATCCCGGCCACCGCCTGCTGTGTTAATACGCCACCGGAAACCCCAGTTTTCAACGCTTTGCCAATGGTGATGGCATCATCCAGTTCCTCGCGCTCATAGGCTGGAATGGCATCAAACTGTGCGCGCAGGATTTGAAGATGGCCGACGCTCAAATGCAATTGCTCCTGCGCCAGCGAGGCTTCCGGTGGCAATTGCGGCAAGATCACTTCGGTCAGCGCCCGAATGATGCTGGCAAGACGTTCATCACTATTCGGGGTCATGCGGCGTCTCCTTGCCAAGAATTGTCGGATAATAGCCGGACAAGATCATCGGCGAACATGACGTTGGTGGCGGCAAGAAATGTCAGCAGCACATCCTGATGGTTGTGTTGCGCACGGGCAGCGGCCATGCCATTGGCGGCGGTGATGATGAAGCATTTCCAACTGCTCATCACATCATAGTAATGCAAGGTCTTGCGGTTGACTGTGCGGCCCGAACGCTGCTCATAGATGCGGATAAATTCTTCGCGTTCAAACAAATCGCTGGCGCGGAAAATGCTGCCTTCAAAGGTGCCGAACACCTGCATCAACACCCATGCCAAATCCTCGTGGAAATCGCCGATGCGGGCCATCTCCCAATCAAGCAGCGCGGTGATGCGGCCGCTGGCCTCATCGAACAGATAATTGCCGGTGCGATAATCGCCATGGATCATCACCAGTTCGTCGCAGGCGGGCATATTGTCAGCCAGCCATTGATGCGTCAGCGACACAATCGGGCGTGCCTCGCCATCGTCAACATGCCACAATTCATGCCAATAATTATAGGACCAGCGCGCCGCCTGCTGCGGATCGGCATCGGGAATTTCAAAGCCGCGCAGCTGGGCCGTCCGCCAGTTAAATTTATGGATGGTAACCAGATAATCCATAAATTGATCGCGCAGTTTGGCGCGCAGGTCTGGCCCCAACCACGTGCCCAGCCCGGATACTTTGATCCCAGCGCTGCTGGGCTTGGTCACGCCGCTAACCACTTTCATAATTGCGGCGGGCTGCGGGAAAAATTCGGCGTTCGGATCAACCCAGACGGCTTCGGGCACTGGGACTATGCCTTGCATGGCTTGGAGCAGGATAAATTCGCGCTCGCGGTCGGTTTCGGTGATGGCCAGGCGCGGGTCCATGCGCAGCAGGTAACTTTCGTCGTGGCCGCCATCAGTCAATGTAAAGAAAAATTGCTCCTTTGACGCGCCGCCGCCCACCCGCCGCACAGCCGAAATTGTCGCGCCGGGTCGTGCCGTGGCGAAAAATCCCGAGAGCATGTCGGTGATTTCGGATGATAGGGCCGCACGGTAGGGCGGTAGGCTGCGGTTGGCCCGTCGCCGATCCAAAATCCGGCGGTTAACACTTTCCATATCCATTTGCATGTTCATTGGGGTTTTCCTGCGGCTTGGGCGTAAAGCGGGATCGAACGGACGTGATCGCGATAGGCGGTCTGCCAAGCGACCTCCATCCAGCCAACACCTTCACGGCCATCGACCCAAGCGCGGCCAGCACTTTCCGAAAGCACCAGATCAGGATGCGGGATCAGATCATAGTGCCCGTAAAATTCAGCCTTCACCGCAGTGGATCGGCCCGCCTCATCTGTCAGCATGGCATCCAGTTTTTTCGCTTTGAACTGTTCGTCATGTTCCCATGTAAAGGCGATGTCGGTAATTTCCGCCATCAGCCCATCTTTGAACACATAGCCATATAGTTTGGTGCTGCCGAGCGCATGCAGGTGCCAGAAATGAACCGAGCAATCGGTGCCGACCTGACCTTCGAACCAGCGATAGTTTTGGAAAGCCACCCAGTCGCGCGTGCCCCAGCTGTGGTCACGATGGCCGGTGGTGTCGAACGGGATGACCCGATCGCCGATGGTTAATGTGCCCTTGGCGCGGCCGCTTTGTTCGATACGATCATCGGCGCAATAGGTGGGACAGCCCTCGGCATTGGCGCTGTAAGCATAGGGCGGGTGGAAACCGTCGAATTCAAAGCTGATAGCTGCCCCATCGCCTTGCCAACTGACCTCAGCATGGCCGAATTTCAAGTCTTGCTTCATCGCAAAACTCTCGATTTGCCAATCGGAAAAATCCATATCCTCTGGCACCTTGCGGTCGGCCAGACGCACTTGGATGGGATTGTCGCCGACCCCGGGGCCAAATATGGCAATCGCCGCGCCCGCTTCGCTGGCGGCATTAACCCAAGTATAGGTGAAAAATGCGATACCCTCATCGGGCAAATTGACGATGATCGGGATCGATTCGCGGTCAAGCGGGCGATCACTGCGCAGCTTGTGACGACCATCATGCACCACATCGACCGAGAGGGTTGGGCGCGATAGCTTGGCATTTTCGAACATTTTTATCTCCCAAAAGAGCGGTTCAGGCCGCCCAATATCCTGTCAGTAAAATAAGCGTCACCGCAGCCAGCCATGCCGCCAACATCTGCCGCAAGGGCCGATGGCACCAGCGCAATTCCATATAATGATCGAACACCAGCTGGATTTTCACGGCGGCCAGTATAATCGCGGCACTGGCCGCCAGTTGCGCTGACGCTAATCCTTCCGCCAGCGCAAAGCCGATCACGCTGGCCCCCACCAACAAAGCCCATACGGCCCATACCGGGTATTGCCGCAGGCCGATCATGCTGCCCTCAGCAAATATAGCATGGCGAACAGCACGATCCATAACAGATCCACCATATGCCAATAGGCCCCACCTGCTTCGATCCAGCGGGTGGTTCCGGCGTCGATTGCTCCACCCCGCACCCCCCCTTGAACACGCGCAATCAACACCAGCAACACGCCAAGCCCGATGACAAAATGCAAGAAGTGGATACCGGTGAACACGAAGTAATAGGTAAAGAATTCATTACTGGTCAGACCGATGCCATGATGCAATTTGGCCCCCCATTCCAAGGCTTTGGTCACACCAAACAGCGACCCCACCGCCAGCGTCAACAGCAGACTGTGCAGCGTGGCCCGCGCATTTCCCGCCCGTGCCTGTCGCGCCGCATGGGCCATAAACGCACCGCTGGTCAGCAATATCAGCGTATTGGCCAATCCCATCCGCAAATCGAGCTGCTGACGCGATGCCTCATAGAGTGCTGGTTGGGACAAACGGCCAAAGCTAAACAGCGCGAAGAACACGGCAAAAGCGCACATATCGGCGAAGATGAACACCCAGACACCTGAATCGCCCGGGATTTCTGTCTGACGGTCGCCCTTGATTCGGGCCACCTCCGCCGTGCCATGCATGATTGCGCTACTCCTGTTCGATCCGTTTGATGGCTTTCAAAGTGTAGAAAGTCAGAACCGGAACCCAGACCATCCAGATGATAAATTCGATCCAGAAATTGAGGATGCCGCTGCGGGCGAATGCGCCATTGCGGAAATAGGGCATGATGCATTCGGCGATGAACATGAAGCCCACCCAGATGCCATACCACGACAGCCATTTGGGGATCAGTGGCACTGCACGCTTGTCAGCCAGAAAACCGACGCCCAGCGCAAACAGCTGAACCGATGTTACCGCATAGGCAAGGTCGATCAACAGCCACGCCATGTCATACAGCATCTGGATCATCCAGTCAGGCAATGCCTCGGGCCGGAAAGCCGCCGTCAGCCAGAAAGATGATGGCACCAAAACGGTGATCGTTGTCCAAGCGGCACCGACGCGGGCCAGCTGAACCAGGATATTGTCCTTATCAATCACATTTTCCAGCACTTTGGCCACAGCATAGCCCCATACGCCATAGGCTGGGGCAAAACTCATCGCGACAACCATACCAAAACGCACACCATTGGCATGGCTGCGAAACCAGCCCGCCACGTCTGCGGCGGGGGTATCTGGGGTAAAGGGAGGGAAATTATGCCCCAGAATGCCCCAACAATAGAAAAACACCGCGACAAACAGCGGCCCCATCCATGCACAAAACCGCCAGTAGCGGGTATCAACCTTGGCTTGCATCTGCACGCGCTCCCATATTGTAAGAATGGCCCGGATACTGTTGCCAGTCGCCGAGCCATTCAATCAGTGTCAAATTAGAACTTCACCGTCGCTTCGGCCCCGAATGTGCGGGGCTGGCCGCGCACGCGATAGCCATTGCCAAACAGATTCTCGATAGAGATGCCGAATGGATAATAGGTCTTGTTGGTCAGGTTTTTCACCCAGAATGACACCGACATATTCTTATGGGTGACGGTGGCCCGGGCATTTTCCATCCAATATGATTTGCTGCCTTGGTTGAATACGCCAGAAGCAACTGCGGGCAATGGCCCACGGCTGTAATTGGCAAAGCTATCATAGTAGAATTGACCGCTAAACGCCGCATCGCCATGCAGGGTCAGCTTGGTATCGCCGACATGATAGGCATCCCAATCAAAGCCCAAATTGGCAGTTGTCTTCGGCGCATAGGGGAACGGATTGCCTGCGACGCTGACCTGACCGCCCGAAGACACCACACAACTGCCGAGCTGCGCAGGGAATGTTGCGGTAATCGCGGCTGCTGGGCAGGCACCATCGGCATATTTGCTGCTTAACAGACCCAGCGATGCGCTTAGATGCAGGCTACGCGAGGCGGCGAATTGCACGTCAAGCTCGGCACCCTTCATCGAACCATCAAGCGAAATCAGATTGGCTGTTGCCGAAGCGTCAACCACCTGACCCTGCTGGCCCTTATAGTCATAATAGAACAGCGAGGCGTTGATTTGCAGCCGGTTATCGAGAAAACGCGACTTAATCCCCGTTTCATAGGCGTTGATCGATTCGGGCTTCACAAAATAGACCTGATTGGCGCTGCCATAGGCCAAGCCGTTAAACGTCCCCGCGCGATAGCCCCGGCTGAAGCTGGCATAGACCAGCATCGAATCGCTAGGTTTCCAATCAAGAATGAAGCGCCCCGACAGCCGGTTGGAACTGCCGTGACGGGTCAATCCGCCCGGAAGCGCACCCGCCGATGCCGGGATCACTACGGTTCCAGCCTGATTTAAGACCGGCTTGATGAAAAAGGCCTGTGATACGCCACCCGGTGCATAATTTGACACGCTCAGCATCCGCGCTGCGCCGGTATCATCGAAATAGGTGGTGATGCCATCCTTAAAGTCATTGGTGTCAGCTGTATAGCGCAACCCGACCGTTGCCTTTAATGTCGGCGCGACCTGATAGCTGCCCTCACCATAGATTGCCTTCGACTTGCGAACCTGGGTGAAATGCTGGGTGGCGGTAATGCCGGTGGGCAGCGATCCGGGGGGCAATGCTGCACCAAAAGCGCCGCCGGGGTTGAAATAGCCCGCCGGCGAGCCAACGGCGGTATTTACATCGCGCAGAAAGTTGAAAAAGTCGGGGGTATTATCAGCGGTGATGCTGTCCCGACCATAATAGACGCCCAAAATGAATTTGGTTGGCCCATTCGAATAATCAAGCCTGATGTCCTGATTAAAGGCATTAAAGCGCGACGCATAACCAATCGAACACAGCCGATTTGGCGTCGCGTCGCAATCGGTGGCGGTTTGTTGATACCGACCCGAATCATATCCCGTAATCGAAATCAGCCGCAGATGATCGGACAGCTTGATTTTGGCATTGAACACCACACCCTCGGCGCGGGTGATGGCTTTGCCCACCGTATCGACCTGAAGCTGTTGCGTCGTCAGACCATTGGCCGATGCGCTATATGTTCCGGGCAACAAACCGGCAGGCACCAAGGCTTGAAACAAAGGTGCAAGCAGGAAATTGGCATTGCGATAATTAATCACATCGCTGGTTTGCGATTGCCCAGTGGGGAGCGCGTTTTCCGTGCCGCCTTCTGATCTTGCCGCATAGGCCTTAAGGCTTAAATCAACCCCCGCCGATGGTTTGAAGCGAATCGTTCCGCGAAACCCATAAGATTCGTTGCCACCGGGGCTGATCCCCGAATTTTTGTTCAACCCAGACAGACCAAAAGCAGCCGAGGTATTGGTACCTGCGGCCAGCTTATTGACCAAATAGGGATCAGATTTGACATAGGTGCCGGCCAAGCGAATGCCCAGCACACCTTCAACCGGCGTGAACTCAATCGCACCTTCGGCATTTCGACGACTGTAATTGCCATAGCCGATGGTGGCATAGCCATTGATCCCCGACAGCGACGGTGCGCGGGTGTTGAAATTGATCGTGCCACCTGTTGTATTGCGGCCATACAGCGTGCCTTGCGGCCCGCGCACCACTTCTACCTGATTTAAATCATACAGCTGCTGGCCATGCGAGGCGCGAAAGGTTTGATAGACTTCATCGACGTAAACACCCACCGGCGACGCCGCATTGGCGTTAAATTCGGTGCCAACCCCGATGCCGCGCACCGAAAAATTGGGCTGCTGGGTGCCATAGGGCGACGATACCTGAAAATTCGGAATGGCGTGATTGAGGTCAGTTGTTTCAAACACACCCTGTTTCTGCAACGCAGCTTGGGTAATGGCGGAAACCGCGACGGGCACGTTTTGAAGATTCTCTGAACGCTTGGTCGCCGTGACGATGATTTCCTCAAGCCCAGCCTGAGCTGGCGTCTGGGCGGTAGCTGGGGTTGGGGCGGTCTGTGCCCACGTGGGTGATGCGATGCCCATGGCAATCGCAAAAATGCTAACGGTGCTAATTGACTTCATAATATCCTCCTCGAAACAGGTCGTATTTCACTTAGGAAATTTTGCGTGACCTTGATACGCAAACTAGGCTAGGGAATAAGAATGTCAACATATTTACGATTTTTTGATTCAGACTGCAAAAAAGTCGGCAACGTCTCCGATATTTGGTGCCGTAAGCCGCAGCAAAGAGGCGCGTTATCATGCTGAAATTATCATGTTAAAAAAACTGTTTGCCCGCAAAGCCCCACACCGCGTGCGTGTGGCGGAAACCGATATTGCATTCGATGTCGGCCGCAACAAAACGGTGCTGGAAGCTGCGCTCGAATCAGGCATATCCTACCCGCATGATTGCACCGTTGGCACCTGCGGAACCTGCCGGACTCGCTTGCTTTCCGGCAAAGTCGATGCGATCACACCATTTGGTTATACGCTAAGCCGCGAAGAGCTTCAGGCGGGGTATATTTTGGCCTGTCAGGCCGTGCCCGAATCGGATTTAGAACTGCTGGTCGAGCTGAACAATGCTGCGCCCATGACCCGCAGCATCACCCGCACCGGGGCGCGTCTTGTCGAGTCGAAAGACCTGACCCACGATATTAAGCAAGTGACGTGGCAAACAGATGTATCAATCTCTTATCGGGCGGGGCAATATATGAATGTTTCGTGGCCCGGCGCACCGGGGCCGCGATCCTATTCTTTCAGTGCCGCCCCGCTGGCTGACGGGCAGACTCGGCTGACGACATTTATCCGGCGGGTGCCGGGCGGTGCCTTCACCGAAAAGCTGTTTTCCCAAGACATGTCGATGCTGCCTTTCGAAATCGAAGCGCCGCATGGCAATTTCTGGCTGCGGGACGGAGATGGCCCGATCCTGCTGATTGGCGGTGGCAGTGGCCTCTCGCCGCTGCTCAGTGTGTTAGAAGACGCTGCGGCGCGTGGCGTAAAACGCGATGCCATATTGCTGTTCGGCGGCAGGGGCGAGCGTGATCTCTTCTGCTTGGATGACATCGAATCGCTCAGCAAACGCTGGCAGGGGCGCTTTGCCTTTTGGCCGGTGCTGTCAGAGGAGACAGTTCCGGGCCGCAAGTCAGGCTTGGTCACGACCGAGGTTCCGGCGGCGATTGACTGGCTTGGGGGCATAGCAGGGGCGCAGGCCTATCTTTGCGGCCCGCCGGGGATGATTGATGCGGGCATTCTGGCCTTGACCCATGCCGGAATCGATTTGGGCAAAATCCATTACGACAAATTCACAGATGCCAGCAGTCGGGCAGGTTAAACAACGGTAACGGAAGAGGAGAAAATACCATGACAGCGAACAGAAACAGTTTTTTCATCGGTAATGAATGGGTTAGCCCAGCCAGTGACCGGCGTTTTACCCTGATTAACGCCTCGACCGAAGAGGTGATTGGCACCGTGCCTGAAGCCTGTAATGCGGATGTTGATGCCGCCGTGGCCGCGGCGCAACAGGCCTTTGCCGCTTCGGGTTGGTCGGATGCCAGCCCTCAGGATCGCGCTGCCGTTATGGAACGCTTTATGGCGGCGATTGCGGCAAGGGGCGATGATCTGGCCAAAGCGGTCAGCGCCCAAAACGGCATGCCCATCGCCCTTAGCCAATTGCTCGAAGGTCAGTTCTCTGTCGGCGTCGTGCAATATTATGCCGAATTGGCCAAAATGATGGGCCAGCGCGATGTCCGCCCGTCGCAAATGGGCAAGGAAACACTGGTCGAAGCGTCGCCGATCGGCGTCGTCGCCGCGATTGTGCCATGGAATTTCCCCGTCACACTGGCGCTCAACAAAATAGCCCCGGCGATGGCCGCCGGTTGCACGATGGTCATCAAACCGTCACCTGGGACAGTTTTGGACAGCTATATTCTGGCCGAAGCCGCACTGGAAGCGGGGGTGCCAGCGGGTGTGTTGAATTGGGTGGCAGCGGACCGCGAAGTTGGCGCCTATTTGGTCAGCCACCCCGGCGTCAACAAGGTGGCCTTTACCGGATCGACCGGCGCGGGTCGCAGCATTGGCCGCAGCTGCGGGGAATTGTTGCGTCCGGTGACGCTGGAATTGGGCGGCAAGTCGGCGGCCATTTTGCTGGAGGATGCCGATATGGGCACCTTCCTGCAAGGTGTGCCGATGGCTTCGATGCTTAACAATGGCCAAGCCTGCTACAACGGCACCCGCGTTCTTGCTCCCAAAAGCCGCTATGGCGAAGTGGTCGATGCGCTGGCCGGTTTTGTCGCTGGATTGACCGTCGGCGATGCGCTGGATCCCAACACCCACGTCGGGCCAATGGCTTCCAGCGCCCACCGTGATCGGGTGGAAAGCTATATCGACATTGGCAAAGGTGAAGCACGCCTAGTGGCCGGTGGCGGACGCCCGAAAGACACCAACCGTGGCTGGTTTGTCGAACCGACGATCTTTGCCGATGTCGATAATTCTGCCCGCATCGCGCAAGAGGAAATCTTCGGCCCGGTGCTGTCGGTCATTTCCTATGATGGCGAGGATGAGGCGCTGCGCATCGCCAATGACAGCCAGTTTGGCCTTGGCGGATCGGTGTGGAGCGCGGATAGCGCCCATGCCACCGATGTTGCGCGCAAGGTGCAATCCGGAACCGTTGGGGTCAATGGCTATATGCCCTCGCTTGGCGCGCCATTTGGCGGGATCAAGGGCAGCGGGCTGGGCCGTGAATTTGGCCCCGAAGCGGTCGGTGCCTATCAAAACACCAAGTCGATCTATGTCATGGGGTGATGGGGGTGATGGGTTAAAAATCAAGTTGCATCGAGCGCATCGTGATCGGCAACCGCCTGACCGATGCGCTCGATGAATATCTTTGCGGTGGCTGCGGGCTGCATATCCGGAAAGGCCGGATCAGGTTTGAGGGTCAGCGTCCAAAAGGCAAAGGCGCTGAGCAATGACAGGCGATAGGGGCGCATCGCATCTGGCAGCGCAACGCGAGGGCCGCCTTCTGCCGCTAGCCGATCAAGATAATAAGCGATCAACTCGCTCTCCCATGCGCGGCGGTTGTCAATGGTCAGCGCGGTGGTCAGGGTATAAGCCAGATCGCGTGACCAGTGACCACGGTGGGTAACCCCCCAATCACCCAGCCCAATGCGTCCATCACTGCATTGATACCAGTTCTTCAGATGAACATCACCGTGGCACAAAGTCAGCGGCAATTCACGGATAGACTCCAACGAACGCAAGGTGGCTGGCCAGATGGCGTCTCGCCGCGCAAACAGCGTGCTAGGCAGCAGGTCTTCGGCGGCATCAACCCCAGCATTGCAGGATTCTTCTAGGTGAAACGTCGCAAGATTGTGAAACCGCTGATACCAGTCGGGCAATATGGTCAAGCTGCCGGTCATTTCCGGGGCAAGATGAAAAGTTCCATGCAATTTGGCCAGAATGTCCAACTGTCCGCGTGCGAAAGCCAGATCAACTTTTGTGTCCTCTGAACAGAATGTCGCGGTATCGCCCATATCCTCGAAAACCACGATCGAGGCAAAACTCACCGGATCATAATTGGCCAGCAGCGCACGCGGAGCTTCGATGTTTAGCAGCGGTCGGGCCAAGGTGTGAAAGGTAACTTCGCACAAAACACCCCCCGAATGGCCAAGCATCTGACGGTTGGCAAGGCCGAAAGTTGCCTTGCAAAACACACTGGATGGCAAGCCAGCGGCGATGCCCGCGTCATTATATGTCAGATGAATGCGGCGGCGGTTGTTGGTGCCATCATCGGGCGGGCCAAGCGTGTGACCGATGACGGCGGCACCGGCGATATTCCAGCACAGCACATCGCTCAGCCATTCGTCACTGATCGCCGCATAGCTGCGCGGGATGTCGCTGCGGCTGCGGGCGATCATCTTGCTATTCTGCTCGGCTGCGAAAGCGGCATCAATTTGCTGGGCTAGAGCATGTTGCGCTAAATTCGAATCAAGCAACATGCTCTAGGCCTTTGTTGTCGCATCGTTTTGAGCGAAAAACCGGTTCCCACTTTTTCGCACGATGCTCTAGGCCGTTGGCCACCTGCGATCAGGCAGCTGCGGCTAACTGGGCTTTGGCGGTTTCATCCTCGAACCAATCGGGCCAACCGGCCTGACGGTTCTGTTCACGGGCAAGAACACGCTCTTCGGGTGATGCCATCTCATTGTCCCAGCGTTGGAGCGCCGGTTTGATAATCTGATTATGCCACAAAGGCGGGATCAGCGCCGCGAAAAAGCAAACAAACACCGATGGCATTGGGATCCATTGCTGATCGGGCTTTAACTCATGAAAGGCGGCATAGCTGTTGGTGTGGTGATCGGCGTGATTGGTGATTTCAAACCCCAAAATCCGCGACAAAGGCTTAAGGTGGTTCCACACATGCCGCCGTGCGATCTGGCCACCCTCCAGCCGGATCAGGCCATAATGTTGAAAATAGTTGAAACTTTCGACCCAAAAACGGGCGCCAACCATTCCGGCCAGCACCACAGCAACCGCCGCCCAGCCGCCGATGGCATAGATCGCTGATTGAAAAATGACCTGCGCCAAAATTGCTTTCCACAGCCGATGGCCCAGGCCCCAGCGATGCTGGCCCATTTTTTCGAGATTGTCGCTTTCCGAACGCCAAGATTCGCGGGTGCTGGTCACTACCGCACGCGGGGTGAAAGCATAAAGCGAGGTGCCGCGACTGGCTGTGTCACCGTCAAGCGGGCTGGCGACATGGATGTGATGGCCGACGACATGGGCAATTTCACGGGTGCAATCAAGATAGCAAACCTGCACGTAACGGCCAATAAAACGCCGCAATTTGCCGCGCTGATGATAGAGTTCATGCGCCGCCGGAACAACCGGAATAACGCTAAGCCAAGCGCAAGACAGAATGACGCCAGCCAATTCCCAGCCGCTTGCATCGGGATTACGCGCCACCCACAGCGCCGCAACCAGAAAGATCACCGGGCCAAGCAAAGAACACAGCCAAACCGGAACA
>JBEAOQ010000048.1:0-2981 GCA_041164845.1 Pseudomonadota bacterium
CGGCATTTATCCCACATTCAGCAGCAACAATCGCCAAGGCATCAAACGAAGGATCGCCGGTGGGGTCGCCGGCCAAGGCTTTGGTGGTGAGCCTGCGGATTTGGGCCAAACGGGCTTTGGGGTCTTCGACAGTTTCAATCGCCGCGCCGCCCAAATCCTGCCCATCGGCCAGATCGTCACAGGCACGGCACCACGCATAAAGCAGCCAGACCCGTTCCCGTGTGATCGGATCAAACAGCTTGCTGGCGGCGGCGAAACTTTTGGAACCTTGCGCGATGGTCGCTTGGGCGGTTGCGACCAATTGGGCGCGATCAAAGCTCAAAGCTGCTCGGCCTTCATCGCAAAAATCGGGGTATGCGGGACATAATCGGTCATTTTTTTTAACAAATCATCCAAGTGGTCATCGGCCAGAATGATCCCGCTATGCGCCGGACGGATAAAACCGGCAGCGGCCATTTCGGCATTAAAGGCGATGAGTTTGTCATAAAAACCAAAGGCATTAAGCAGCCCGACCGGTTTGGAATGATAGCCCAGCTGCGCCCAACTGACCGCCTCCCACAATTCATCCATCGTGCCGACTCCGCCGGGCAGGGTGAGAAAACCGTCGGACAATTCGGTAAAGGCCATTTTGCGGGCGTGCATGGTCGGAACAATGTGCAGGGTCGTGCAATCGGGGTTGGCAACTTCGGCCTTGACCAAAGCATCGGGGATAACCCCGATCACTTCGCCGCCCGCCGCCAGCGCGGCAGTGGCCACCGCGCCCATCATCCCCAATCGCCCGCCGCCATAGACCACGCCAATGCCGCGTTTGGCCAATGCTGTGCCGACATCAGCGGCGAGTTGGATGAATTTGGTGTCGGCGGTGGTCGAGGAGCCGCAATAGACGGCGAGGCGTTTCATAGGCTCCCCTCCCCTTCAGGGGAGGGATTGGGGTTGGGGCCTGTCCGCTTTGCGCAACATGTGTTTAGGCCGATAGACCCCACCCCAACCCCTCCCCTAAAGGGGAGGGGCTTTAGAGGCGGACTGGCCCTAAAGGGGAGGGGCTTTAGAGAGCGACTGGCCCTAAAGGGGAGGGGCTTTTTGTGGCACGAGTTCATATTCCAAAATCCTCCAGCATCAATTTCGCGGTAGCTTTGGCGCTGCCGACCACGCCGGGAATCCCTGCGCCTGGGTGGGTGCCAGCCCCCGCCAGATAATAATTGCCGATCACATCATCGCGGTTATGCCCCCGGAAATAGGCGCTTTGGGTCAGGATAGGCTCCAGACTAAAGGCGCTGCCGAGATGGGCGTTTTGGTCTGCCTCAAAATTGCTGGGGGTGTAGTGAAAGCTGGAGATTAGGCGGTCATGGATGTCGGGAACCAAGCGCCGACCCACCTCATCCAAGATTTTCTTGGCCAATTTTGGCCCTTCGACATCCCAATCCACAGCCAATCTGCCCAGATGCGGCACCGGAACCAGCGCATAAAAAGTGCTTTTTCCAGCGGGAGCCATCGACGGATCGCTGACCGTGGGATGATGCAGATAAATCGAAAAATCGGCGGGAATTATGCCTTTTTTGAAAATATCATCGAGCAAGCCTTGGTAACGCGGGCCAAACAGGATCATATGATGCGCGATTTCAGGAAAAGTGCCATCCAGCGCGAAATGCAGGACGAAAAGACTGGGTGACCAGCGTTTTTTGGCCAATTTGCGCGTCATGCTTTGTCCGCGTTGGCTTTGGCTGAGCAGCCCAGCATAGGCATGCATCAGATCGGTATTGCTGGCCACGGCGTCGAAATCCTGCTGCCAGCCGCTGGCGCATTCGACACTCTTGGCGCGGCCATCCGCCAGATGCACCTGCACCGCCGCATCGCCCAGCCGGATGGTGCCGCCCAACCGTGTGAACAGCGCCGCCATGCCCGCCACCAGCCGATTGGTGCCGCCCCGCGCCCACCACACCCCGCCGTCTTTTTCCAGCTTGTGAATCAGGGCGTAAATCGCGCTGGTTGACATCGGATTGCCGCCGACCAACAGCGTGTGAAAAGACAAAGCCTGACGCAGCTTTTCGCTCTTCACCATGCTGGCAACCTTGCCATAGACCGACCGCCAAGCCTGTGAGGTCAACATGGCGGGGGCGGCTTTTATCATGCTGGCGAAATTCAAAAACGGGACATGGCCCAATTTGACATAGCCCTCGGCATGGACTTTGGCCGAATATTCGGAAAATTTATCATAGCCTGCTTGATCGCCGGGGGCGACGCGGGCGATTTCGGCGCGCAACGCGGCTTCATCATTGGCATAGTCAAAATGGCTGCCATCGGGCCAATGCAGCCGGTAAAACGGTGTAACGGGCATCAGATCAACATCCGCCGCCATATCTTGCCCGCTAAGCGCCCATAATTCGCGCAAGCAATCAGGGTCGGTGATAACTGTGGGGCCAGCATCGAACGTATGCCCGTCTTTTTCCCAGACATAGGCGCGGCCGCCCAGCCTATCGCGCCCTTCGATCAGGGTGGTGTCAATTCCAGCGGATTGCAACCGAATAGCGAGCGCAAGGCCACCAAATCCGGCCCCGATAACACATGCTGTGGTCATTTTGATCTATTCGTCCCGATCATGTTCGGCTTCCGCCTCATCCGGATGACCTGCACCCGGAACCAAGCGGGATAGCGGATAACCACGGCCAAGCAAGGCGGAAATCGCCAACCCCACCGGCACTGGCGGTTTGCCCATCAGCAGCCGGATTTTGTCACGCCGGGTAAACCGCATGGCAAAGAAGCGTTCGATCCGGCCCTTGTCCATGCGGAAGAAATGTTCAAACACTTTGTAGCGGCGTTTGGGGGTGGCTGCGCCGAACAGCATCTGGCTTAAGCGGCGGAAATAGCTGCTGGCTTGCCAATGATCGCGTGCCCATATTTTGCAGTCGCGGGCCAGTCGGTCGCTGGAATAATCATGCAATTTGGCCAAACGACAGGCCATATTCACCGCTTTGGGCAGGGAA
>JBEAOQ010000049.1:0-2546 GCA_041164845.1 Pseudomonadota bacterium
CGTTCGTTAAAGGCGTGGCGCTAGCCACGTTCGTTAAAGGCGTGGCGCTAGCCACGTTCGTTAAAGGCGTGGCGCTAGCCACGTTCGTTAAAGGCGTTACATGTGGGGTATTAGGTGGCGGCGGTGCAACCTTATCTCTCGCCCCTTCAGGGGAGGGATACGAAGACTTGCCAGCTTGCTGGCTAGTCGCAGTTGAGAGGGGCACATCAGCAGCGTGAGCAACCTCACCCTCGCCAACCATCACCGCAATCACCGTGCCAACCTTGACCCCTTCGGCCCCTTCGGCGATCAATATCGCGCCAATAGTCCCCTCATCCACCGCTTCAAATTCCATCGTCGCCTTGTCGGTTTCAATCTCGGCCAAAATATCGCCCGATTTCACGACATCACCGGTCTTGACCAACCACCGCGCCAGCTTGCCCTCTTCCATCGTCGGCGACAATGCGGGCATTTTCAGTTCGATAGACATCAATAAGCCTCCACCAAAACGTCAGTGAACAGCTCAGCCATCTCCGGCTCTGGCGAATTTTCGGCAAAATCGGCCGAATCAGCCACCGCCGCCCTAATCCGTTTATCGATCTCTTTCAGCCGCTCCTCTGGCACCCCGCGCGCGATCAGACCCGATTTCGCCGCCTCAATCGGATCGTGGTTTTCTTTCATCTCCTGCACTTCTTCCTTGCTGCGGTATTTGGCAGGGTCCGACATCGAATGGCCGCGATAACGATAGGTGTTCAACTCCATCAACACCGGCCCATTGCCCGCACGCACATAATCAACCGCGACATTGGCCGCACGCCGCACTTCCAACACATCCATCCCATTGACATCCATGCCGGGAATGCGAAACGCCGTGCCGCGCCGGTAAAAATGGGTTTCCGCCGATGACCGTTTGACCGCCGTGCCCATGGCGTAACCATTGTTTTCAATCACAAAAATAATCGGCAATTTCCATAAGGCGGCCATATTAAAGCTCTCATACACTTGCCCCTGATTGGCCGCGCCATCGCCGAAATAGGCAATGCACACCCCGCCATCTTCGCGGTATTTATGGGCAAAGGCCAGCCCCGCCCCCAGCGACACCTGCGCCCCAACAATGCCATGTCCGCCATAAAACTTATGCTCGACGCTAAACATATGCATCGACCCGCCCTTGCCGCGTGAAATTCCCGCTGCCCGTCCGGTCAATTCTGCCATAATCACGCGGGGATCAATGCCATAGGCCAACATATGCCCATGGTCGCGGTATCCGGTAATCACGCTGTCCCGCGCCGGATCCAGTGCCGATTGCAACCCGACCGCCACCGCCTCTTGCCCAATATACAAATGGCAAAATCCGCCAATCAGCCCCAAACCATAAAGCTGGCCAGCGCGTTCTTCAAACCTTCGGATCAGCACCATCTGTTCGTAGAAATGCAGCAATTCCGCATCCGACGCGGCATATAGCCGATCCGCCGCATAGGCCGATTGGAGGCTGCGCAATTGCACCGCCTCGGCGGCGTCCTGATCCGAAATGACGCTGGTGGTTTTGGCAGTTTTGGCCAAGTCCTATCCCCTGATAATGATTTGCAACTGGCCCTATAGGCGCAAGTTGCCCAAGGTGAAACCACCGCATACGAATTTTATCCGCCAAAACCGATCAATTTTGCGCGTGAGCCATAAGAGTTGGCTTATTTGGGGCGCATCATCACCATTTCATCGCTGCGCACCACATTCAATTTGCTGCGCAACAATTCGCCCGCCAAATCGGGATCGACATGGTTGGGGTCCAGCAAATCCACCCGATTGCGCAGTTCGTTGCGCGCGGTGGTCAGCGCAGCAATTTCCTGATGATAAGCGGCCAAATGCTGGGCATTATCCTGCCACGCCAATAGCCCGCTGGGGCCGATTGTGACCAAAAACCCCATGACCACCAGACAAAAAACAGCGGCGACGCGCATCGCACCCGATTTTTTCCTCGCCATTTTGCCGATACGCCATGCCATAAATGACCAGAATCACATTGGATTCGCCCCCGCAAGCAAAAAATGTCTCATCCGTGAAATAAACAGGAAAAAACCCGGTAATCGCCTTTCCCCTTGCACCCAGACCTAAGCGGCGATAGAGGCGCGCTCGTTGCTATACCCGCAACACCGCCGCTTTAGCTCAGTCGGTAGAGCACATCATTCGTAATGATGGGGTCAGAGGTTCGAATCCTCTAAGCGGCACCATTTTTCGCGTTAAAAAATCACGCGGGGCGTGATTTTAGCGAAAAATCCCAAGCGTAAGCGCGGGAGGCGGCATACACAACCGGGTCCGGGGGACGTTTTCCGGCAAAAATCCCAATCCCTCGACTTCGCTCGGGACGATCGGGCACGGGAGGCGGCATAGCACAATACAGCCCGCGCGACGGTCATCCAAAAACCCCATAGACTCCTCCCCCAATTCCCCCCATCACAGCTATGGAAGAGCAACGCCTCCGGTGGGGCGCCCGGACTTCAAATCCGGTGTAAGGTGCCGCGCATCTTAGGTGGGTTCGACTCCTGCCTCTTCCGCCATAAATTGCGCCG
>JBEAOQ010000050.1:0-20555 GCA_041164845.1 Pseudomonadota bacterium
GGGGCTTGCGCAATGCGGTGCAATCGCTGTCGATTACCTCCAGCCCCAATATTTTAATGGTCGATCTGTCGGAAAGCGGCGATCCCTTGACCGACATCAATGCTTTGGCCGAAGTCTGCGAGCCGGGAACCGTGGTTATTGCCGTGGGCCAAGTCAATGATGTGCGGCTTTACCGTGATTTGCTGTCCAGCGGCATCCATGATTATCTGCTGAAACCGCTGCAACCCAGCCATTTGCGTGATACGTTGATTAATGCGCAGGCGATTTTCTCAGCTCCAAAAAATCATGAGGCGTCGGGGGCCAAGCGGCATTTATCGACAGCGGTGATTGGCACACGCGGCGGCAGCGGGTCATCGACACTGGCGACATCGCTGGCTTGGTTGTTTAGCACCGATCACAAGCAACAGACCGCTTTGCTCGATTTGGATATTCATTTCGGCACCGGCGCTTTGGCTTTGGATTTGGAGCCGGGGCGTGGTTTGACCGATGCGATTGACAACCCAAGCCGGATTGATGGCCTGTTTTTGGAACGGGCGATGATTAAGGCCAATGACAATCTGTCGATCCTGTCGGCCGAAGCGCCGATCAATGCGCCGCTGCTGACCGATGGCAGCGCCTTTATCCAATTGGAAGAAGAATTTCGCCAAGCCTTTGAAATGACGGTGATTGATCTGCCGCGCAATATGCTGATTAATTTCCCGCATTTGCTGATAAATGTCGGCGCGGTGGTGGTGGTTACCGAAATGACGCTGGCATCGGCCCGCGATACCATCCGCATTCTGTCTTGGTTGAAGACCAATGTCCGCCATGCCCAAATTATTGTCACGGCCAACAAGGTGCAACAAGGCGTGTTTGAGATTTCCAAAGCGGATTTTGAAGCCTCGATTGAACGCAAGATCAATTTTATGATCCCCTATGATCTGAAAGCCGCGACACAGGCGGCAAAATTGGGACAAACATTTGCCGAAGCCAACCGCGCCAGCAAATCGGCGGCGGTTATCCGCGATCTGGCCCATATGGTGCAGGGCGCGGATGGCCCGGAAAGCGTTGCAACCGGCAAGGTTGAGGGCAAAAAATCATTGCTTGGGAAATTCGACATCAAGGGAATGTTATCGAAAAAACCCAAAGCGGCATTGACCCCAGAGCCGAGCCGCTAGGGATAAATTTGTGGGAACAATTGCCGTCATCTTGGGCAATCTAATCAGGTAAGTCAGATAAATGGACATCATCCAAATTTTGCTGGTTTCCTTTGGCGCTACAGCCCTGCTGGCGCTGTTGTGGATGGCCTATTCAGGCCCCAATTCCGGCAAAGAAGCCACGCGCCGCTTGACTGCCCTGCGGGAGCGGCATTCGTCAAACACGCTGGACAAGGTCGAAGCCCAGCTGCGCAAGGCTGTGGCCCAACGGATGCCTAAGTCGCATCAAATTGCTGGTTCGCAATCACGGACAGCGGCGCTGCATTTGCGGCTATACCGCACGGGCAAAGGCTGGACGATCAGCAAATATCTCAATGTTTCGGTTGGGATTGCTTTGGGCATCACCGCGCTGATTTTCCTGAAATCTGGCGCATTTATGCTATCGCTAGGGGTGGGATGCCTGATTGGGGCGGGTTTGCCACATATGTTGGTCGGCAGCCAAATCAAGAAGCGGCTGAATAATTTTACCACCAAATTCCCCGATGCGATTGAATTGCTGGTGCGGGGTTTGCGGTCTGGTTTGCCGATTACCGAAACCATGAATGTGGTGTCCAGCGAAGTTCCCGGCCCGGTCGGCCAAGAATTCAAACTGGTCAATGAGCGTATCCGGATTGGTCGCAGCATGGATGAGGCGCTGCAAGAGACGGCGGATCGGCTGAATATGCCGGAGTTTAATTTCTTTTGCATCACCCTGGCAATTCAACGCGAAACCGGCGGTAATTTGGCGGAAACGCTGTCAAACCTTGCGGATGTGCTGCGTAAACGGGCGCAAATGAAGCTGAAAATTAAGGCGATGAGCTCGGAATCCAAGGCGTCGGCCTATATTGTGGGTTCGCTGCCGTTTATCGTTTTTCTGCTAGTTTATTGGTCTAATCCATTATATTTACAAGGTTTTTTCCACGAAGATCGCTTGATTATTGCCGGTCTGGGCGGGCTGACATGGATGTCGATTGGCGTGTTTATCATGGCCAAAATGGTCAATTTCGAGATTTAACGGGGAGGAGCATAGCATGATAAGTTCTACCCCTGGCCCGATGGTGATGGGCGTGAGCCTGATCTGGGTCGGCACATTGCTGGCCGGCGTAGCGGTTTTGGCGGTATTATTGGCCATATATTCGGCGATTACCATCCGTGACCCGATGCAAAAACGGGTCAAGGCGCTGAATGATCGCCGCGAAGAGCTGAAAGCGGGGATTGTTTCCAATCTGCCCAAGCGCCGCGCATCCTTGGTGCAGAAGAATGAAACCGTGGAATGGATGCGCACCCTGCTGGGCCGGATGAAGGTCTTGCAGGAAAGCCAGATGGCCGATGTCCAGCAACAATTGGCACAGGCGGGTATCCGCAAAAAAGAATATGCGGTGGCGGTGATTTTTATCCGGATGGTGGCGCCGATTGTCTTGGGTGCGATCATGGCCGCGCTGGTCTATTGGGTGGAATATTGGCCCGATTGGAGCAGCAATAAACGGTTTATGGCTTTCGCCTTGGCGGTGGGATTGGGCTATAAAGGGCCGGAAATGTATATCGGCAATATCACCAAAAAACGCACCGATGCCATTCGCAAAGGCCTGCCGGATGCGTTGGATTTGCTGGTGATTTGCGCCGAAGCGGGCTTGACCGTCGATGCTGCATTCAACCGCGTGGCGCGTGAATTGGGCCGTGCCTATGCCGAATTGGGCGAAGAATTTGCCCTAGCAGCGATTGAATTGTCGTTCCTCACCGAACGCCGCAAAGCCTTTGAAAATTTGGCCTATCGGGTGAAATTGGATGCGGTGCGCGGGGTGGTGACCACCATGATCCAAACCGAGAAATATGGCACGCCGCTGGCTTCGGCCTTGCGGGTGCTATCGGCAGAATTTCGCAATGAACGGATGATGCGCGCCGAAGAAAAAGCCGCCAGACTGCCCGCAATTATGACCATCCCGCTGATTTTGTTCATTCTGCCAGTGCTGTTTATCGTGATTTTGGGGCCAGCGGCTTGCTCTATCTCGGACGCATTTTCGGGGCCGAAGAAATAGGATTTATGGGGAAGGGGCGGTATAGACCAATTTGCCGCCCACCCATGTTTGCAAGACCTTGCTATGGCGGATGTCGCTGGGGGCAGCCAGTTGCAAGTCGCTGTCGATCAGCAGAAAATCGGCGCGCATACCCACGGCCAATCGGCCAATCCGGGTTTCGGCAAAGGCGGCGTAAGCGGGGCCAGTGGTCAGGGCGGATAGGGCCTGTTCAAAACTCAGCCGCTCCTGTGATTGCCAACCGCCAAAGGGTTGAGAATTGGCATCAAAGCGGGTCATGGCTGTGGCCAAAACGGCAAAAGGATTGGGGACATCGGCTGAATCATCTGCGCCAAATGCCAATGTGGCCCGGGCTGTGAGCAGCGATTTCCAGGGATAGGCCATCGACAATCGCTTGGCGCCGAGTCTGTGTTCGGCGATAGTTTGGGCATTGATCGCGGCAATCACTTGGGTGCCATTGGCAGCGAAGCGCGATAAATCAGCGGAATTGATGACATCCGCGCCTTCGACCCGCCAGCGCCTATCGCCCGCATAAGTGGCGCTTAATTCGGTGATAGCGTTGAGGCCTAGGCTGATCGCGGCATCGCCATGGGCTTCGATCGCCACTTGGAAATGATCCATCGCCGCGCGGCTCATCAAATTTTTAAGCTGAATTTCGGTCAGGCGCGCGGTCGGGCGTTTGAGCGGTGCATCGGCATAGGGGGCCGACAGCAAGGCACCATAGCTGGCCAGCGAACCATCCAGCGTCAAGGCTACCCCATTCAGCCGCAAGTGATCTTCATAGAGCCAAGGCGTGGGTGCGGGGCCGCCGATCAGTACCATTGCCTCTGCACCCTTGGCAAAGGCGATGATCCGCATATGCAGCGTGCCATTATCGCCAGCGCGGCGATAAGTCTGCCAATCTTCGATGGTGATGCCGCTGTCGGTGGCACTGGTTATGCCATTTTTGAGCAGCCGATTTTGCGCCGTGGCCAATGCCAGATCGCGGTCTTCGGGGCGGGGTTTGGCATTTATTGGCGGTGGCTTGCCCGACTCCCGCGCCAATGCGGCAAAGCCGATGTCCAAGATATGGGCATGGCCCAAAACAAAGCCGGGAATGGCACTGCTTCCCTGGGCATCGACGGCGTAATCCAATTTTGTCGGGCGTTTGTCAGCGCGACGCAGCAGTTGGATGATCCGGCCATCATTGCCAATCAGGATGCCGGTGAAGCGTTCAATCTCGCCCTGTTCATTCAGAGTTAGGCCATTAAGATGGTCGATCAATGTGTCGGCTTGGGCGGGGGTGGCTAGGAAAAAAAATAAGCAAAGAAGCAGTTTTCGCGCAGAGGCGCAGAGGCGCTGAGGAAAAATTTTTCTCTGCGCCTCTGCGCTTCTGCGCGAATCCAATTTTTTTTCTTTATTCGGGTAGGGGATGCTCACTTCCCGCCCTTTCGTGGCAAACGGCGCACCAGCGCGCTGGTGTCTTGTTTGCCGCCGCCAATGGCTTGGACATCGGCGTAGAATTGATCGACCAATCCGGCGATGGGTATCGACACGCCCAGACCTCGCCCTTCTTCCAACGCCAGCCCCAAATCCTTGCGCATCCAGTCAATCGCAAAGCCAAATCCATCGAATTTGTCATCCGCCATGCTGGCCCAGCGGTTGTCCATTTGCCAGCTTTGCGCCGCACCGCCGGAGATCGCTTCATAGACTTTGTCCAGATCGAGATGCGCCGCTTGGGCCAAACGCAGCGCCTCGGACACACCAGCGATGGCCCCCGCAATGCAGATTTGATTGGCCATTTTCGCCATTTGCCCCGCGCCTGCCTTGCCGACATGGACAATCCGCTTGGCATAGGCCGACATGATCGGGGTAGCGGCGGCCAAAGCATCGGCCCGCCCGCCGCACATCAGGGTCAGGGTGCCATTTTCCGCGCCGATCTGGCTGCCGGTCATCGGGGCGTCGATGCAATGGATGTGTTTATCGCGGCCTTCCACCGCAATCTGGCGCGCGATACGGGCGGAAACGGTGGTGTGGTCAATGAACACGCAGCCGGTTTTTAACGTGCTAAACACACCTTGCGGCCCCAATACCACCTCGCCCAGATCATCATCATTGCCGACGCAGGTAATGACCACATCGGCTCCATGCGCAGCTTCGGCGGGATTATTGGCCACGGTGATGGCTATATCGGGATGCTTGCTGCGCCAATCATCTATCCGGCTGGGTGAGCGGTTATAGAGGGTGAGCGCGTGGCCGGCGTGGGCGATATGGCGGGCGATAGGGCCACCCATCACGCCAAGGCCGATAAGGGCGATGTTTTTGCTGTCGGTCATTGCCCCTTAATAGCGTATCGTGTGGGAAAGCATATGGGCGATTCCTGTTCACAACATCGCCGCCTTACGTTAGGGCGCAGCTGCTATGAACAAAACCGCTGAACAAACCGCCGCAGCTGCAAAATTGCTGACCCCCGAAGATGTGCGCTTGGCTGCGCAGCGGATTGCTGGGTCAGTGGTTCGCACCCCAACTTTGCACAGCAAAACGCTTAGCGCGATTTCCGGGGCGGATATTTGGCTCAAGTTTGAAAATTTGCAATTTACCGCTGCTTATAAGGAACGTGGCGCGCTGAATGCGCTTTTGCAGCTGGGCGGAGCGCACGCCAATCGGGGCGTGATTGCTGCATCGGCGGGCAATCACGCGCAGGGACTGTCTTATCATGCGACGCGGCTGGGTCTGCCGGTAACCATTGTCATGCCCAAAACCACGCCGACAGTGAAAGTGATGCAGACCGAGGCGGTCGGCGGCAAGGTGGTGTTGTTTGGTGAGAGTTTTGATGAGGCCAATGCCCATGCGCGGCATTTGGAGGTCGAGCTGGGTCTGACCTTTGTCCATCCCTTTGATGATCCGCATATTGCCGCAGGGCAAGGCACCGTCGCGTTGGAAATGCTCGAGGATGTGCCCGAGCTGGATATGCTGGTTATTCCCGTGGGCGGCGGCGGGCTGGCCAGCGGTATGGGCACGGCGGCACGCGGGATCAATCCAGATATTGGCCTGATCGGGGTCGAGGCGGAATTGTTTCCGTCGATGTATAATCGGCTGAAGGGCGGGGATTTGCCTTCAGGCGGCGATACGTTGGCCGAAGGTATCGCGGTGAAAGAGCCGGGTGAATTTACCGCCAAGGTGCTGGCCGGATTGCTCGATGATTTTGTCTTGGTCAGCGAATCGCAGCTGGAAAGCGCGCTGGCGTTGTTGTTACAAATTGAAAAAACCGTGGTCGAAGGGGCGGGCGCGGCAGGGCTGGCGGCGGTGCTGGCCTATCCTGAATTGTTTCGCGGACGCAAAGTGGGCGTGGTCTTGACCGGCGGCAATATTGATACGCGGCTGCTGGCCAATGTCTTATTGCGCGATCTGGCGCGGTCGGGGCGCTTGGCACGGTTGCGGCTGACATTGCAGGATCGGCCCGGCGCTTTGTTCAAGGTGATGGAAGAATTTAACGCGCATAATATCAATATCATCGAAATCTGGCACCAACGGATTTTCACCCATCTGCCGGCCAAAGGATTGATAACCGATATTGAATGTGAAGCCCGCGATAAGGATCAGCTGGATGCGCTGGTGGCGGCGCTACGGGCCAAGGGCTATGCGGTCAGCCAGGTGGATGTGAATTAAACCCTGTTAAGAAGGCTTTGCTGACAAGCCAATTTAGGCTATCATGGGAAGCAATTCTTCGCGCAAGGATCAGATATGGCAACCGCCCACAGCCCGCAAACAGTGCCTTCCATCTTGATTGGCAAAATTGGAGCCCTGTCACGCGAACGCATGGCTGAGGTTGAAGATTTTGTCGATTTTATTGCCCAACGCGCCCAACGCGATAGTAGTGAACCTAATTTAGCCAGGGTTATAGCGGCAGCGTCAATACCCGCGCTCAGCAAGGTCTGGAATAATCCAGAAGATGACGTTTATGACGCCATCTGAAACCGAGGTTGCCGGTAGCGAGACAAGCCATACACCACTTCACTTTGGCACCATTATCCTAGCGGCCTTTCCGTTTACCAATCAAACAAGATCAAAACAGCGGCCGGCGGTGGTTATTAGCAATGTCGCGTATAGCATCACGCGACCCGATGTCATTCTGATGCCCGTCACCAGCCAATTGCGCGCCAGTGCGAATTTGATGGAGGTGTGGATTGACGATTGGCGCGGCGCGGGTTTGCTCAAACCTTCGGCGATTAAACCAGTCATCGCGACACTTGAACAATCCTTGGTTTTGAAAGTGTTGGGGCATCTGTCCGAAATAGACCAGCAGAACCTTCGAACCATAATTCATGCACTAATCACCTGATTTGTCAGGATCTGATGAAAATTAACTGATCGCCGAATCTTGTCCCATTTTTGATCGTTGCGTTGCGGCTGGGGCAGATTGCCCATATATGTGGTTAAAGCCCTTTCATGCGCGGCCAAGCGGGGGCATATATGGGGCATAGAGTTTGGGCACCCCGCTTAAAACCACAGTGGCAGAGGATTTGATAAGCCGTGACAGCACCCGTTCGCTTTCCCCGCTTTTTCGTGACCTCGCCGTCGCCTTGCCCCTATTTGCCGGGCAAAAGCGAACGCAAGGTGTTTACCGAGCTGAAAGGCCCCCATGCGGATTCGCTGAATGATGCGCTCAGCCGGATTGGTTTTCGCCGCAGCCAAACCGTCGCCTATCGCCCGTCGTGCTTGGAATGTCAGGCCTGTGTTTCGGTGCGGGTTCTGGCCGAAGAATTTGCTCCGTCGTCCACCCAAAAGCGCAATATGAAACGCAATTCTGATTTGGTTGCCACCATCTGCCAGCCTTGGTCAACCGAAGAGCAATATGAATTGCTGCAACGCTATTTGGGGGTGCGGCATCCGGGCGGCGGCATGGCCAAAATGGATGAGACCGATTTTGCCGATATGGTCGAGCATACCTCGGTCACCAGCTATATCATCGAATACCGCGAACCTTCGCAAAATGGCCGTCCCGGGCGCTTGGTTGGGGCCTGTTTGACCGATCAGCAAGGTGATGGTCTGTCGATGATTTACAGCTTTTATGAACCTGATCACACCACCCGCAGCGGGCTGGGCAATTATATTATCCTCGATCATATCCGCCGCGCCGCGCAAAATACATTGCCCTATGTTTATCTGGGTTATTGGGTGGATGGATCGGTGCGAATGCAATATAAGGTGCGTTATCGCCCGCTGGAACGGCTAGGGCGCGAAGGTTGGCAACGCATATCTGATGACGAGCATGATCGGCTTATTTTGGCGGCAGCGGCAACGCGGCGCACGGCTATGCCGCAGCTGGATGGGGCCGCAAAAGACGGTATGCCCAGCGGAACCGAGCGTTTTCGCTTTATCGCGTAACAAAGCCACTGGGTTTGGCTGGTGTCTGCTGGCACTGTCGCTGGGGTCTGCTCCGACGGCGCTGTTCGCCCAAGGCAAACCTGTCGATACCGATTTACAGGCTTTGATTCCCGATAGCGCAGTGGCCGATCCTCAGGCTTGGGCCAAAAAACTGGCAGATGATGCCAGTGATAAGGCCCCCATTAAGGCCAGCGCGCCGGATGAATTAAAGCCAACTTCGCCCTTAAATGAATTGCCCAATGCTGCACTGAATTGGCCGGACATACAGCCAAAAATGGCGGATGACGAAGTGACGTCCAAGCTGGATATGGTGACGCCAGCCACGCAAATTGCCACTAATCTGGACGAATTGCGCGGTAAAGTGATCGGCAAAGGGGTTGATGTGGCATTTTCACTGGGGGCGGCTGATTTCCCCGAAAAAGAGGATTTTTTGCACCAATTTGGTCAATTATCCGCCCTGCATACGCCGCTAACTAGCAAAGGTGCCGAGGGCGAAGGTTTGGCGCAAGTGGCGGTGCGGGCGGCGGCTGACCGAGATTTGCTGCTGCGCTTGTTGCGGATCTACGGCTATTATGATGGCGATGTGACCCAAAGCGTGAATGCGAGTGGCGTGGTGCAATTTATGGTTATTCCTGCCGCGCGCTATCATTATGGCCTGATTGATTTGGGGAAATTGGCGGATATTGGTGATGATTATCCGTCATTACGCGCAAAATTTGCCATTCAAACCGGCGACCCGTTGCAAAATACCCGCATTTTGGATCAAAAAAACCATTTGGACGTGGCGCTGGGCGAAGCGGGTTATGCCTTTGCCACACTGGGCGAGCCGCAATTAACCGTCGATCATCGCCGCGAGGAGGGCGATTTATCTCTGCCTGTTACCCCGGGCGGCAAATATCAATTTGGCGAGATTATCAGCGGCAATCCCGGTTTTTTATCCGGCAAACATCTGACCCAAATCGCGCGGTTTAAGCCGGGCCAAGCCTATAGGCGCAGCGAGGTCGATGATTTGCGCCGCGCCATTTTGGCCACAGGTTTGGTGTCCAGCCTACAAGTGACCCCGCGTCAAGTAACCCCGCCCAGTGACGGGAAAGCAGGTGTTTTGGCATTGGACATTGCCATGACCAAGGCACCGCCGCGCACTTTGGCGGGGGCGATTGGCTATGACAGCGGCGATGGTTTTCGCTTGGAAGCCAGTTGGGAGCACCGCAATCTGTTTCCACCCGAGGGGATGCTGCGGTTGCGCGGGGTGGTCGGCACCAATGAGCAATTGGCTGGTGTTACTTTTCGCCGTAGCAATTTGGGTGGGCGTGATCGGACATTGACCCTTGATCTCTATGCCGACAATGCCAACCGCACCGCCTATGCGGCGCGGACATTGGCCTTTGCCGCCAATTATGAACGGCAAACCACGATCCTGTTTCAAAAACCATGGACCTGGTCATTGGGGATGGAATTGCAGGCTTCAGCAGAACGCGAAGGGACCGCCAGTGGGATTTTAACCGGACGCACCAATTATTTTACCGCTGCGGTGCCACTGCGCGGGGCCTATGATGCCAGCGATGATTTGCTGAATCCCAAGCGTGGTTGGCGGGTATCATTGCGTATTTCGCCCGAGATTTCAAAAGCATTGGCCCAGACGTCGCCCTATGCCCGTCTGCAATTTGATGCCAGTGGTTATCTGCCGATGGGCAAGGGGACGGTGGCGGCGGCACGGGCGCGATTGGGGGTTATGCCGGGCACCGCCATCGCCAATATCGCGCCTTCGCGGCGGTTTTACGCGGGTGGCGGGGGGTCATTGCGGGGGTTTGGCTATCAATTGGTGGGGCCACGCAATGCTGTCGGTGATCCGATGGGAGGACGTTCGCTCTATGAGTTTTCACTGGAAGCGCGGGTGCATACCGGGTTGTTTGGCGGGGCTTTGACCTTGGTGCCGTTTTTGGATGCGGGGGGAGTAGATGCTGATTCTATGCCCAGATTCAAAGATATGCGTTATGGCGCTGGGCTGGGTCTGCGCTATCAAACCGGCTTTGGGCCGATCAGAGTTGATGTCGGAACCCCGTTGAACCGGCGGGTCGGGGAAAGCCGGATTGGCGTCTATGTCGCGCTGGGGCAGGCGTTTTGATGGCGTTTTGGGGCACATTAGGCGCTAGTTTGGGCAAATATGCATCTGGCTGGCGCAAATATGCGCTTGCTCTGCCGTTGGGGATTGCCGCCAGTTTGGGCCTAGCAGGCGCTGTATTGGACAGTGCGATTGGCCACCGTTGGCTGGCGGATATGATCGCCAGCATCAGCGCAAGTAACGGTTTGCACGTCAAAATTGGGCGGATTGATGGCTCGATCTATGGCCAATCCAGTTTGCAGGATTTGCGGTTTTCTGATCCCAAGGGTGTGTTTTTAACCGTGCCCGAAGCCGAGCTGGATTGGCACCCCTTGCGCTGGATATTGCCAAATGGCGGGCTAAATGTGCATGAATTGGCCTTGCGGCGCGGGAAATTGTGGCGCTGGCCGCAATTGCGCAGTGGTGATCCGCAAGCGCCGCTATTGCCCGCCTATGATCTGAAAATTGCGTCGCTGAAATGGGAGCGGCTGACGATTTCTAATGCGATTTTGGGGCAGGAGCGCAAGATTGATTTGGCGGCAGCGGCGGATTTGCACCAAGGGCGGGCGTTGATCCAATTGAACGGCGCGCTGGGCGGGGGGGATCGGCTGAATGGGCGGCTGGATGCCGATGAAGCGCATAACCGCTTTGATCTGGCGCTGGATTATGCCGCGCCCAAGGGCGGGGTGCTGGCGGGGTTGACCGGCGCGGCGATTGACCGGCGGGTGACGATTGCCGGCAAAGGCGATTGGCAAAATTGGCACGGTGAGCTGCTGGCGGTGCAGGGCGGGCAGAATGTGGCCAAGGCGCGATTGGACAATCACACGGGCAAGCTGGATGTGGTCGGCGAACTGTATCGGGCGGCGGTGAATAGCGGCACGGCACAGCGGATGATCGGCGATGTTCTGGCCATTCAGGCGCATGGCCAGATTAGCGATGGATCGTTTCAAGGACAGGTCGATGCGCGCAGTAACAGTTTGGTCGCGGTGGCCAAGGGGGCGGTTGATTTGCGCGCGGGCCGGTTTGAGCAGGTCAATTTGGCCGCGCAGATGTTGGATGCGGGGGCGTTAGGCGAAGGGGTTAGGGCCGAGGATTTGCGTGGCACGGCGGTAGTGGATGGGGCGCTATTTGCGCCGCAAGTGCAATATGCTGTGTCTGCGAAAAGCTTTGCCGGTGGGCGGGTGATATTGGCCGGTGTGGGGGCCACAGGAACAGCGGCCAAGGGAACTGGGGCGGGGGTCAACAATGGCTGGCAATTGCCGCTGACCCTGACTGCCCAGCGGGTGACAACTGGGCAAGCTGCGCTGGACTCATTGTTGATACAGGGGCGCGGGCAGGGGGTATTTCGGCTGGCCAATGGGCGGTTGCAGGGCGACAAAGTGACGCTGGCCTTTCCGAATCTGAACGCCACTTTGGCGATTGATGGCGATCTGGCGCGGGGGGATTGGTCGATCAAGGGGCCAGTGCATGGCCGCAATATATCTGTGGCAGGGATAGGTCGCGCCGATCTGGCCATGCAGATGGCGGCAAGCCGTGCGGCGGCGGTGGGTTGGAAAATATCGGGCAAAATTCAGGGGCGGATGCAGCAGTGGCAACAGGCGGTGCTGGGTGATGTGATTGGTGATGTCGCGCAATTTTCTGGCTTGGTGGCTGTCGGTTTTGGGCATGGTATGACGATTAGCCAAGCGCAAATTACCGGCAGCAAAATCACGGCCAGCGCCACGGGGCAAATTGGCGAAAATGGCCAAGGTGCCTTTGCGGGCAGCGGCAGTCAGGCCGATTATGGGGCTTTTCGTTTTGAAACGCTGTTGGCTGCGGCGGGTGTTTCAGGCCATGTGGTGCTGGATGAACCCATCCCGAGTTTGGCTTTGCGCGATCTGCGGCTGGATTTTTCGCCGCGCAAAGATGGGCTGGATCTGCGCGGCCAAGGCCAATCGGCATTGGGCCAATTTTCGGGGGTGATGGCGCTGATATACCCGCAAAATGCGCCCACGCGGTTGGATATTACGCGGATTGCTGTGTCGCAAACCCAGATTAGCGGCAGTCTGATTTTTCAGCAAAGCGGCCTATCGGGCAATTTGCTGGTAGCGGGCGGCGGGGTTGATGGCACCATCGGATTGGCGGGGCGTGGTCAGGTTTCGGGCAAGGATTTGGGACAGGCGGTCAATGTGGCACTGGCTTTGCGGGATGCGCGATTTGGAGAGGGTCAGCCCTTGGTGATTGGCGAGGGGCGGATTGATGCGCGGGGGTTGCTGGCCCAAGGCCATTCGACGGTGATCGGGTCGTTTTACGGCGCGGGCATCGGCAAGGGGCGGCTGTTTGTTGGCCGTGCGGCGGGCAAGGCCAATTTGCGCGATGGCATCGGCCAAATGACCGCATCGATTGCCGGTAGACGCGGCAGCAATTTTGATTTGCAGATTCAGGGCGATGTCGCGCCGCAGCGGATACGTATAATCGCCCAAGGCAATTATGCCGGACAAGCCATCGCCACATTGCGCCCGGTTTTGCTGTCATCGCAGCAGGGCAATTGGACCTTGGCACCCAGTGAAGCGATGTATGGCGGGGGGCGGGTGACGGCAGCTGGGCAGTTCGGCCATGACGGCACCCAGCTGGATTTGGGGCTGATGGCGATGCCGCTGGCGTTAAGCGATGTGGTGTTTGCCAATTTGGGGCTGGGCGGCAAGGCGTCAGGGAAATTGCATTACAGCCACCTGCGCGGCAGTTTGCCACAGGGGGATGCGCAGATTTTGATCCATGGTCTGACCCGCTCGGGTTTGGTTTTAACCTCGCGGCCGGTCGATGTGGCCGTGGTGGCGCGGTTGAATCGGGATGATTTTGAAACCCGTGCGGTGGCATCCGAAAATGGTCAGCTGCGCGGGCGATTGCAAGCACGGATTAGCGGATTGCCAGCAGGATTGCCAGGGGGGGGCGATGTCGGTGCGCGATTGCGGGCCGGGGTTTTGGCGGGCGGACTGCGCTATGATGGGCCAGCAGATGCGCCTTTCCGGTTGATTGCATTGGATCATTTTGATTTGACCGGGCCATTGGCTTTGGCGGCGGATGTCAGTGGATCACTGGATAATCCGCAAATTCGCGGCAGTTTGGCGGGGGATGGATTGCGGCTGCAAAGCGCGTTGATCGGTGTGGATATTAGCCAAATTTCGACGCGGGGGGCGTTTTCGGGATCGAAACTGACCTTAAGCCGATTGACTGGCCAAACGGCGGGCGGCGGTCGGGTTGAGGGAAGCGGGGCTTTTGATTTTTCGGGGATGAATGACAATCGCGGGCCGGGGATTGATTTGAAATTGGGGGCTAAGGCGGCACAAATTTTGGCGCGTAGCGATTTGGCGCTGACCGCTAGCGGGCCTTTGCGGATTTTGTCCGATGGGCGCAGCGGCACGATTGCCGGACGGCTGGCGATTGATTCAGCCCGCTGGCGGCTGGGGCAATCGGCGGCGGCGGCGGAATTGCCACAGATTGCCACCAAGGAAATTGGCCGCAGCGCCGATGTCGCACCAGCCGGTGAACGGCGGATGCCGTGGCGGTTTTTGGTCGATGCGGCGGGGCCGGGACGGATCAGGGTGCAGGGATTGGGGATTGACAGCGAATGGGGGGCCGATCTGCATTTGCGCGGGTCGCTGGATGCGCCGACATTGCTGGGGCAAGCGGATTTGGTGCGCGGCAGCTATGATTTCGCAGGCAAAAGTTTTGAGCTGCGGCGCGGACGGCTGCGTTTTGATGGCGGCAGTCCGCCCGATCCTCGGCTGGATATTGTCGCGGTGAGCGAGTTGAGCGGGTTAAATGCCAGTATTTTGGTGCGCGGAACATCGCTGCGACCTGAAATTGGTTTTTCTTCGGTGCCGGTCTTGCCCGAAGAGGAGCTGGTGTCGCGGCTGTTGTTTGGCAGTTCGATCACCCAGATTTCAGCGCCCGAAGCCTTGCAATTGGGGGCGGCACTGGCTTCGTTGCGGGGGGGCGGGGGGCTGGATCCGATCAACACATTGCGCCGCGCCATTGGCCTGGATCGGCTGCGGATTATTGGCGCGGATGTGACTCAGGGACGGCAGACGGGGATTGCGGTCGGCAAATATCTGGGGCGGCGGGTCTATGCCGAAATTGTCACTGATGGGCGCGGTTACAGCGCCACCAATCTGGAATTTCGGGTGACCAGCTGGTTGTCGCTGCTGGGCAGTGTATCAACCGTGGGGCGGCAGAATGTCAATGCACGGGTGAGTAAGGATTATTGAAGGACAAAAACGCTGCGTGTGATGAAGTGCCCGCTTGCGCAGCAATAAACCATTGCCAAGGCGCACTCAGGCTTTATCTGTAACATATTGCTGCTACCACCCGGATAAACCGCACCAAAACCCCTGCATATGAGGCCCCAATGACCCATCAATTCCATTCTACTGTCCTGCGTGAATATGATATTCGCGGGATTATCGACGAAACTTTGGGGGCCGAAGATGCCCGCGCCATTGGCCGGGGCTTTGCCACATTGCTGCGCGCCGATGGCGGCACGCGGGTGGCGGTGGGCTATGATGGGCGGCTCAGCTCGACCATGCTGGAAGCGGCCGTGGTTGAAGGGTTGAATGATTGCGGCGTGGATGCGGTGCGCGTCGGCATGGGGCCAACCCCGATGCTGTATTACGCCGAAGCGTCAGCCGAAGACGTGCATGGCGGCATTCAAATAACTGGCAGCCACAATCCCGCCAATTATAATGGCTTCAAGATGGTATTTCGCGGTCGCCCCTTCTTCGGCGCGGATATTCAAAAGTTGGGAGAAATGGCTCGCACCGGCGACTGGCTGTGTGGTGCCGATGGAAAAGCCGGAATCGCACGCGGCGGCAGTGAGCATCGAGACATCCTTCAAGCCTATATCAGTCGCATGATCGAAGGGCTGAACGGGATCGATGGTGCCGCCCTCGACGGCTTGCGCATCGGTTGGGATGCCGGCAATGGCGCGGCTGGCCCCGCGTTGGAATTGCTGGCCGCGCAAATTCCGGGGGAGCATCATTTGCTGTTTACTGACGTTGACGGGCATTTTCCTAACCACCATCCTGATCCAACCGAGGAGAAAAACCTCGCAGATTTGCGCAAGTTAGTCGCCGAGAAGAAGCTCGATTTTGGTGTGGCTTTTGATGGCGATGGCGATCGGATCGGGGCGATTGATGGGATGGGCCGGGTTATTTGGGGCGATCAGCTGTTGATGATTTATGCCGAAGACCTGCTGCGTATCCTGCCCGGATCCACGATTATCGCCGATGTGAAGGCGTCCAAGGCTTTGTTTGAACGTGTCGCCGAGCTGGGCGGCAAGCCTTTGATGTGGAAAACTGGCCACAGTCTGATTAAATCCAAAATGAAGGAAACTGGTGCGCCGCTGGCTGGGGAAATGAGCGGCCATGTCTTTTTCAAGCATGACTATTACGGCTATGATGATGCGCTTTATGCCGCGATTCGCTTGATTGCCGCATCAGCGCGGCTGGGTAAAAGCGTGACCGAACTGCGTGGGGCGATGCCAGCGGTTATCAATACCCCCGAAATGCGGTTCCAAGTCGATGAAAGCCGCAAATTTGCGGTGGTTGATGAGGTGAAAGCGCGACTGACGGCTGCCAATGCCAATGTTGATGCCACCGATGGTGTGCGCGTGACCACGGCGGATGGTTGGTGGCTGTTGCGGGCATCGAACACCCAAGATGTGCTGGTGGCGCGTGCGGAAAGCGTCGACGAAGCAGGGCTTGACCGGCTGATGGGCGAGATAGACGGGCAATTGGCGGCGTCGGGCTTGGTGCGCGGCGAACAGGCGGGGCATTAGACATACTCCCCCCCAGCGGGGAGGAGTCAATAGTTATTCATCGCCCACAAATCCCTATTCCGGTGTGATTTTGGGGTCGGGGGTGGCATAGAGTTTGGCCTCGGCGGCGCGGCGTTTGCTCAGGCCGTCCATGACTTTGCCAGCTGCTTTGTTCCATTTGGCAAATTCGGCACCGGCACCGGCATAATCGCCCGCATTGTGTTTTTTGAGCAGGGTGGATTTGGCCAGATTGCCCAGACCAATGTTGTAAGTCAGGCTGATGAGCGCATCGAATTGATTTTGCGATGTTTTGGCGGAGCCAACCGCTTTGGCCACGCCATCAACGAATTTTTGCCCGTCTGTTAAGAACCGCTCTTGGCATTGCTCGACGGTCCAGATCAGGCCCTGTTTGATGTCCTTGCCGGTGCTGCCCCAGCCGATGGTCCAGGGATCGCCGCCACTGGCCGGATCGGGATAGGCGGTGATGGTGCCGTCTTTGCGCTTTTTGGCAAGGCCTTCATAGCTCTTGATCAGGTCTTGGCCCTTTTGACCTAGGAAGGGGGTGTTGCTGGCAGGGTTTTCTGGAGCGGAGGGTGTGGGATTTGGAGTTGGTGCGGGAGACGGAACGGGTTCGGGTGTTGGAGGTGGCGCGGGAGGGGGCGCAGGTGGAGCAGGCGCGGGCACGGGCGCGGGTGTAGGAGCGGTGGTGGGAGGTGTGGCTGGCTTATTTTCGGCTGGTTTTATGCCAAACAATTTACCTAAGCTGCTGAACAAGCCCATTTCCCAAACTCCATCAAGCGATTTACTAGAGCGGGTAGCATTAAATCTGAATCAGATTTCCCGCTCTAGTTATTTGTTATCGCATCGTTTTAAGCTGAAAACCGGTTCCCACCCTTCGACAGGCTCAGGACATGCTTTTCAGCACGATGCTCTAGCCTGATATAGACATAGATTTTTTCTAACCCCAAACAAAAAAGCCCGAGGCGCAAACCTCGGGCTTTTCCGTTACCAATAGGCTGAATATTACCAGCTGTAATACATGTCAAATTCCACCGCCGATGGGGTGGTTTCCCAACGCATCACTTCGGGCCATTTCAGTTCGATATAGGCTTCGATCTGATCCTTGGTGAATACGCCGCCTTGGATCAGGAAGTCATGGTCGGCTTCGAGACAATCCAGAGCTTCGCGCAAGGAAGCGCAAACCGTGGGAACCAAAGCCAGCTCATCAGCGGGCAGGTCATAGAGGTTTTTGTCCATCGCTTCGCCGGGGTGGATTTTGTTTTTGATCCCATCCATACCGGCCATCAACAGCGCCGAATAGCACAGATAAGGGTTGGCCATCGCATCGGGGAAACGGAATTCCACGCGCTTGGCTTTGCTGCCCGCACCATAAGGAATCCGGCAAGAGGCCGAGCGATTGCGCGCCGAATAGGCCAGCAACACCGGCGCTTCATAACCTGGCACCAAACGCTTGTAAGAGTTTGTTGATGGGTTGGTGAAAGCATTCAGTGCCTTGGCGTGTTTGATAACGCCACCGATGAAATAGAGGCACATATCGGAAAGACCGGCATAACCATTGCCAGCGAACAGCGGATTTTTGCCTTCCCAGATCGAAATATGGGTATGCATCCCGCTGCCGTTATCGGTTTTGATCGGTTTGGGCATGAAGGTGGCGGTTTTGCCGTAATTTTGCGCCACTTGTTGGACAACATATTTGTAAACCTGCATCCGGTCAGCGGTTTGCACCAAAGTGCCGAATGTCAGACCCAATTCATGCTGGGCGCTGGCAACTTCGTGGTGATGCTTATCGCAAGGCAGACCCATTTCGATCATGGTCGAAACCATGTCTGCGCGGATGTCGACGCAGCTGTCGATGGGCGCGACGGGGAAATAACCACCCTTGGCGCGGGGACGGTGGGCCAGATTGCCGCCTTCGAATTCCTTGTTGGAATTGGTTGGCAGTTCGATGTCGTCGATTTTGAAACCATTGCCATCATAACCATCATAGAAACGGACATCGTCAAACAGGAAGAATTCGGCTTCGGGGCCGACATAGACCGCGTCACCCACGCCCGATGATTTGACGAATGCTTCGGCACGTTTGGCGGTTGAGCGCGGATCGCGGGCATAGAGTTCGCCGGTCGATGGTTCGACAATATCGCAGCACAAGATCATCATTGGTGTCGCGCTGAATGGGTCAATATAGACCGCGTCCAGATCAGGCATCAGGATCATGTCGGATTCGTTGATAGCTTTCCAACCTTCAATCGACGAGCCATCGAACATCAAGCCGTCGGTCAGTTCGTCTTCGCCAATCAGGCTGGCGACCATGGTCAGATGCTGCCATTTGCCCTTGGGATCGGTGAAGCGCAGATCAACCCATTCAATTTCTTCATCTTTAATGCGTTGGATGATGTCAGATGCATTTGCCATAATACGTCGTATTCCCTTGTTAAAATTGGAGAAAAATTAGAATTGAAAAAATTAAAATTCATCCTTCAGTGATACGCCGACTGGTGCATATTGCCGATGGAATCTGGATTATACCGCGTCGTTGTCGCGTTCTCCGGTGCGGATGCGCAGGGCGGTATCAATGGTGCTGACGAAAATTTTGCCATCGCCGATGCGGCCAGTTTGGGCGGCGGCGGCGATTGCTTCGACCACACGTTCGGCCAATTCATCGGCGACCACCACTTCCAGCTTCACCTTGGGCAGGAAATCGACGACATATTCTGCCCCGCGATAGAGTTCGGTGTGGCCTTTTTGACGGCCAAAGCCCTTGGCCTCGGTCACGGTGATACCGGAAACGCCGACATCATGCAGCGCCTCTTTCACTTCGTCGAGCTTGAAGGGTTTGATGATCGCTTCGATCTTTTTCACGCCGATAGTTTCCTTTTGTGGGTGGGCCTTATCATGGGCGATTCCCAAAATGCACGCAGGCTCTGATTTTACGCAGACCCATTATTTCACGCAAGCTATGGCGTCTATTAACCTTTAATCAAGAATCGTGCCAGAGTTTCGCATCGGCACTCTAGGCGATTTTTTTGGGGCTGAAAACCACAGAAAAGCGGATTTTGGTAATAATTTATGGGAAAATTTATATAAATTATGGGGTTTATTGCGGATTGCGCCGCGATTTTTGCCCATTAATGCGTCAGGGGCTGCTTAAATTTTGGGCATCTGGTGATGGGTTGCCACGTCGCTGCGCGCCTCGCAATGACGGTTAGAGGTTTTTAGAGTTCAAGCCCCAATGTTTCTGGTAAACCCGCCATCAGGTTCAGGCTCTGCACTGCTGCGCCGCTGGCCCCTTTGCCGAGATTGTCAAGCATGGCGATCAGGCGCACTTGGGCGCTATTTTTCGCGCCGAACACATAAAGATCGAGGCGGTCGGACGATGCACTATGATCCATCAGCAACAGTTCATCAACAGAATCGGTAATGACCCTGACCACCGCAGAATTGGCATAAAAACCCGCCAACGCAGCGCGCAAATCATCGGCGCTGGCAGAGATTTGCATTGCCGCAAGATTGAGCGGAATTTCCACCACCATGCCGCGATAGGCGGGAACTACGGCGGGGGAAAACAGTGGGTCATGCTGTAACCCAGCCCCCAAATTTCCGGCATAGGCCTTCATTTCGGGGACATGTTTATGCCCCATATTCAGGCCATAGGCGCGGTAGGCGATGTCGGGTTTATCGGCAAAGCGGGCGATCAGCGCCTTGCCCCCGCCCGAAAAACCGGAGACGGCATGGACGGTGTAGGGCCAATCGGCGGGCAATAATCCGGCGCGAACCAGCGGCGCAAGCAGGGCGATAAAGCCAGTGGGATAGCAGCCGGGGTTGGACACGCGGCGGGCATTGGCCACCACATCGCGCCCGACAATTTCGGGGAAGCCATAGGTCCAGCCCGCCGCGACCCGATGGGCGCTGCTGGCGTCGATGATCCGAACATGCGACCCTTCGGCCATAGCCACGGCGGCCACGGCGGCTTCATCGGGCAGGCACAGCACCGCAAAATCGGCAGCATGAAAGGCATCGCGGCGGGCGGTGTCGCTTTTGCGCATGGTGTCATCAAGGATCAGCAG
>JBEAOQ010000051.1:0-3033 GCA_041164845.1 Pseudomonadota bacterium
CGCGGCGATTGCCACCACCCTTGCCCTGACCGTATTAGAACCCGAAAGCACCGGCATTGGCGGCGGAGGATTTTTGCTGGAAGCGGGGCCAAAGGGCCAGTTGTCCAGTATTGATGGCCGCGAGGAAGCCCCCGCCGCCGCCCGCGCCGATTGGTTTGTTAAAGATGGCAAAGTTCTTGGTTTCCGCGATGCCGTGCTGGGTGGGCGCAGTGTCGGCGTGCCCGGGCTGCTGCGGCTGATGGAATTGGCGCATAAGAAACATGGCAAATTGGCGTGGTCTGTGCTGTTTCAGCCCGCAATCCGCATGGCCCGAGATGGTTTTCCGATGTCCGATAGATTGCATGGCGCGCTAAGTATTTTTCAGGCGAGCGCGGTGTTTGATCCGGCCAGTCGGGCGCTGTATTTTGATCCAGCGGGTCAGCCATTGGCGGCGGGAACCATTATCCGCAATCCCGCCTTAGCCAAATTGATGCAAGATTTGGCCAAGCGTGGCGCTGCGGCCTATTATACCGGTCCCCATGCCCGGGCGATTGTCGCGGCGGTGAATGGGGCCAGCCGCAATCCCGCGCCAATGACCATGGCGGATCTGGCGCAATATAAGGCCAAAATACGCGCACCAATCTGCGGCAAATATCGGCAATATCGGATATGTTCGATGGCCCCGCCTGCATCGGGCGCGATTACTTTGCTGCAAATTTTGGGGCAATTGGAACGCTTTGATCTGGCCAAGGGTGGGGCGCAATCACCGTTGAACTGGCATTTATTCGCCGAATCGACCCGTCTGGCCTTTGCTGATCGCGGGCAATATATTGGTGATCTGGATTATGTCTCTGTGCCCATCACTGGCCTGATCGCGCCGGATTATATCGCGGCCCGTTCTGCGTTGATTTCCGACGATAAAACCATGGAAAACGCCCCCGCTGGCAATCCTACAGGAGCCAAACCCAGCGCCAACGCCCAGCCCAGCGACGAACATGGCACATCGCATGTCTCTGCCGCTGACCGTTTCGGCCATGTCGCTAGCTTCACCTCGACCATCGAAAGCGGTTTTGGCTCTGGCTTGGTGGTGGACGGCACCTATCTCAACAATGAATTGACCGATTTTGATCTTGACCCGCCGTCAGCGGGCCAAAGCACAGCCAACCAAATCGCCGCGCATAAGCGCCCGCGCAGCGCGATGACGCCGGTGGTCGCCTATGGGCCTGATGGCCATATCGCCTTTGTTATCGGTGCGGGCGGCGGGGCGACGATTGTCGTGCAAGTGGCCAAGGCGATTATCGGGGTGGTCGATTGGGGGCTGTCATTTGACCAAGCCATTGCCCTGCCTTTGGTTTTTGCCCCAACCACCACCGTAATGTTGGAACAGGGCACCAGTGCTGAAATGCTTGCTCCCGCTTTGACCACGCTCGGCCATACCGCTCGCCCGATGGGAATGCGGTTGAAAGCCAATGCAGCCTATTGGGATGGCAAGGTGTGGCAAGGCGCGGCAGACCAGCGCAGCGAAGGAGTCACGGTTAAGGAATAGATCACCCGCAAATAGGATACTTGCAGCCTAGCCTTGGCGGTTCTAAACATAGCCCAAACCGATGATAAGCGGTGCGGAGCAGGATACCCCAAGGTGCAACTTACCGATTTCGACGCCAGCGGCAATTTATGCGCGCTGTTTCTTGCCCGCGCTGATGCACGCGGGGAAAGCCCGTTCCTCTGGGCCAAACACAATGGCACATGGGTTTCGATCAGCTGGGCCGAAACGGCGCGGCGGGTCTGTTTGCTGGCCGAATCTTTGCGGGGTTTGGGCTTGAAAGACGGCGACCGCGTGATGCTGGTGTCGGAAAATCGGCCTGAATGGTGCATCGCCGATCTGGCAATTATGGCTGCGGGCTGCGTCACAGTTCCCGCCTATATCACCAATACCGAACGCGATCATCTGCATGTGCTGGAAAATGCCGGGGCCAGCTGTGTGATTGTGTCCAGCGCGAAATTGGCCAAGCCCTTGTTGCCCGCCATGCTGCATTCGGGCGTGCCCGACAAACTCATCGCCATCGAGCCTTTGCGCCAGATGCAAGCGGGGGCAATTGCCTACCACGATTGGGATGGCCTGCTGACCGGCGATGCCGCTGCTGCACGCCGTGCTGTCGACGCCCGCATAGCCGCCATTCCCCGCAGCCAAACCGCCTGTATCATCTATACCAGTGGCACCGGCGGCGCGCCACGCGGGGTGATGCAAAGTCATGGCGCAATTTTGTGCAATGTTGATGGTGCGGCGCGGATTTTGGTCGAAGATTTCGGCTGGGGTGATGAGGTTTTCCTCTCCTTTCTGCCGCTATCCCACGCCTATGAACACAGCGGCGGGCAATTTTTGCCGATCGGTATGGGCGGACAAATCTATTACTCCGAAGGGCTGGACAAGCTCGCCAGCAATATCGAAGAGGTGCGGCCGACAATCATGGTTGTCGTCCCACGCCTGTTCGAAGTGTTGCGCACCCGCATCATCAAACAAATCGAAAAACAGGGCCGCATCGCCAATTATCTGATGAGCCGTGCGCTATCCATCGGCGCGTATAAAGCCAAAGGCGCACGCGGCGGCGCTGGCCGTCTGCGCGATCGGGCGATGGATCTGATCGTGGAAAAAGCCCTGCGCCCTAAAATCCGCGCCAAATTTGGCGGGCGATTGAAAGCAATGGTCTCGGGTGGCGCGCCACTCAACCCTGATGTCGGTATATTTTTTGAAGCAATGGGCCTGACCATGCTTCAAGGTTATGGCCAGACCGAATCTGGGCCGGTCATCAGCTGCAACCGGCCCAGTGTGGGCATAGCCATGGATTCGGTTGGCCCGCCGATGCGTGGTGTCGAGTTGAAAATCGCCGAGGATGGTGAAATTCTGGTGCGCGGCGAATTGGTGATGAACGGCTATTGGCGCAACAAGGCCGAAACCGACAAGGTGTTGATCGGCGGCTGGTTGCACACCGGCGACATCGGCCACTTGGACAGCAAAGGCCGGATTGTCATCACCGACCGCAAAAAAGATATGAT
>JBEAOQ010000052.1:0-3474 GCA_041164845.1 Pseudomonadota bacterium
GGGTGATGTGGTTCATCATTACGAGGGCACGAGGATGATCGAGGGCCGCCAGAATCCGCCCTTTGGGTTGCCAGTCCCGCCCGCTGGATTTTGTCGCAGCGTCGCAACGATGAACCACATCGCTGTTTCCGCTGCTCCGTGCCAGCGAACGGGACTGGCAATCCGCATGGGTCAGGATCAGTGCAGGTTGGTGTTAATGCATCGTGCTGAATCGAACAGAGTCAGAATAGCTCATTCCCCCACCACATAAATCGCATCAATGCCGCGTTGTCCGGCCCCATGTCGCAGTTGGACGATCACATCCAATGAGCGGCGGACATAGGTGACGACATCATCCCAGCTCATCCGCATACCGGTTTGCAACACCAACAGCGCCAGTTGGTCGATGGCGCGCAGCGGGCTGTCGGCGTGGATCGTGCTCAGCGAGCCGGGGTGGCCAGTGTTGACCGCACGCAGGAATGTCACCGCCTCGTGCCCGCGAATTTCGCCCAGAATAATCCGATCTGGCCGCATCCGCAGCGCGGCGATCAGCAGATCATCGGCGCGCACTTCGGCTTCGCCTTGGCTGCCACGTGCAGCAATCAGCCCGACCATATTGGGCTGGGTCACTTGCAATTCGGGGGTATCTTCGATCAGGATCAAGCGTTCATGTGCGGGAATTTCACGCAGCAAGCTGTTGAGGAATGTGGTTTTTCCCGAAGAAGTCCCACCAGATATGAGAATGTTGCGGCGGCTATGCACAGCTTGGCGCAGCATAGCTAGGGGATCGCTTGCCTCTAAAGCCAGCGGTGCTTTTGCAGTGCGTTCTGCGCCAATCGTAATTTGCGCCTCAGCAAAACCGCCCCCCGCCTGATACTCCTCCAAGGACAGGGCGCTGACCACATGTTTGCGAATGGCAATGGCAATATCGCCGCGTGTCGCTGGCGGCAGGATCACCTGTATCCGCGCCCCATCGGGCAGGCTGGCGGCCAGTAGCGGATGTTCGCGGCTGACCCCTTGGGCGGTGCTGGCGGCGACTTGCCGCGCCAAACGCAGCAACAGCTCGGCGGTCAAGGCAGGAATTTGGTGCGTTTCGATCTGGCCACCCAGACATTCAACCCAGATTTCAGCGGGGCGGTTGATGTAAATATCTGTGACCTCAGCGCGGGCCAGAAACGAGGCGAGCGGGTCAAGACAGCTTTCCAGATAGATCGAATGGGCGGCGGCGCTCACGGCTCCACCGTGGAAAAATCGAGATCTTTGGCGACGAATACCGAGACGCTGGTGCCCTGTTTAACGGTCAAAGTTGGTTGTATTTTTTCCGGCGAGGGTGTCGGGATAGCCTGGGTGGCCAGCGGAATGGCATAGACAAATGTGCCATCGGACAGCTGATTAATCGCCACCTGCGTGCCGATGGAAAGGGTGGATTGCAGGATCGATCCGCCAAATCGGGCGAGAAAATGCGAATTGACCTTGCCCTTGATCCCCGCCCGCCCCAGCGGATCGGCGGCGGGGGATTCAAGATTAATGACCACATTATCAGGGCGCATCAGCCTTTGCCATTGGATCAGCGCCCGGTTTTGGCCCGGCGCAAGATCGACCTTATATTCCCCAATCAGGCGGCTGCCCTTGGGGATCAAAACCCGACTGCCATCCAGACTGAAGACATCGCGCGAGATAATGGCGCGGGCAAAACCGGCGCGGGTGGAATCCATCGCGGTTTCCATCACACCATGAATAACCATGCCTTTGGGAATAGTGGTCGATGGATTGGCAAAATGGCTGGCGCGGACGCGGTCGTCATGCTTGCCGGGATCCCCATCAAAATTGCCAGCTGGGCGGCGTGTTTGGCCGTCATCAAAGACCACTTGCGCAATTGGCGCGGCAGGTTGCGATCTGTTAAACGCTATGCCGTCAGGGTCAGATGGCGGGGTATAGCTTGGCTGGTGCGTGGCGACGCGGCGCGGTGGACTTGGCGTCGTCGGCGCATTTTGTATGGGTAAGCGAGACGTAAGTTTGGAGGAAAATTGCGGATAATCGACGGGATAATCAGGCGGAATTGGCAAATTTACCGGGGCGCTCATCATGCCACCGGCTGATCTATCCGATGTTCCAAGCGTCGGTTCAGAAATTGTCGCCCGGTGATTTTGCATCGCCCCAAACATCAGCGCCGCCGCCCCCGCCAGCCCGACGCCAAAAATCCACACGCTGCGATTGCTGACTGGCGCGCCGACCAGCGGGCGCATATCATGCGGATTATTGGGTGCGGAAGGATCATTTTCGGTCATTTGCGGGGCTTTTCCATCACACGGCGGGCTGTGGCTGTGACCTTGTCAATCCGAAAGACCAGCTCATCATAGATTCGATCAATCGTATAAGCGCCGCCGCGCATATGGCCATCAACCATTTCTTCATTGCCGAAACGATCCATCGCAAAAATCGCCGGAATGGCTTGGCTGGGCGCCCATTCAATATAGGTGCGTGCGCCATCATCATGGATGTGGCTGGGGCGCAGATCTTTATTGCCCGCAAGGCGATAGGTGGCAGGGTTGTCAGGAGTGGGAATGGCGGCTGGCTCTTGAACGACCACACCGGTAACAGCGGCAGGTGGCATCATCCGCACCAGATAGGGCGCGTTTACGTCTGGAGCCGAGCTGAGGACAAATTCATAGGCGCGCAGATTGGTGTTGACCCGCATCGCGGTGTTGGGCGCGGGCCGTGTCGGCAGGATAAACAGCGCATCTCTGGGGCCAGAGACTTTTACCTGATAGGCGGTGGTATCACCGAGAATCACCGATTGGATCAATTCTGTTGGCGGCAAGATGACGGTTAAGGCGCTGCCCAATGTGGTTTGCAGCGGCACGATCTGGCCAGCGGGAGGAGCTATCAGCCTAATCCGCGCATCATCACCAGACGGCGGCAGTTCCATTTGGGCTTGGGCCGTCGTGGCCAGCACGAGGCAAAGCAGAGCGATGCAGGATGCACGGCCCCTCATGGCTGCCTCGATGGTGGTTGGGGTAGTTGCGTTAGCGGCATCTGCGGTTGCTGCGGCGTTTCCAGCGGCATTTCCGCATCACGGCGATAGCGGATCACTTGAAACCCCAGCGGATTGGCCAAGCGATCCGCCGCGCTCATATCCGCATTGGAAAAGCGATAGATAACCACCGCTGCCCACAGCTGCGCACCCTGCACCTGCCCGCCAGGATCACTGCGGACCGTGGCAAAACGCACCAGCGCGGTGGCAGGATTGAGCATCGAAATGCTGCGGATTTCGGTCTTGACCAAAGCCCGCCTTGGCAGGCTGGCCAGCGGGCTAAGGGGATTGGAGGCCTGCATAACAGCCGTGTAATCGTTCCGCGCATCCCCCGCCGACCACAGCGCCACTTGGCGGTAATCATCTTGTAGGCTGTCGCGATCAAAGCCCTCGCGCCGCATGACATATTGCGCCAACAGCGACCGTGTCAGCGCCCTGTCGGGTGCAATCAATTCGCGCTC
>JBEAOQ010000053.1:0-8076 GCA_041164845.1 Pseudomonadota bacterium
ATGATCTGCCGATTGATCTGCCAGCGGTGGCCAAATTTCGCCAGCGTGGTGGCAAAGAACGCGAATATTTTCTGCCCGAATTGCTGCGGATTGGCTGGTTGGATCAGGCCAGCGAAAAAGACCGTAATGTCTCACGCGCGGGGGCCAATTTCCGTCTGGTGGAAGTGGCGATGATTTTTATGCTGCCCTTATTGGCGGTGGCGATGGCGGTGCCGCCCAAGCGGTCATCTTCATCGCTGGGGGTATTTTTGTCGATAATTATGGTGGTCGCCTATCACAAGGTCAATGAATATGGCGAGCAGGTGGCGGCATTGGGCCGGGTGGACCCGGCTCTGGCGCTGTGGGGGCCGTTTGCGGTGTTTGCCGCGATAATTTTTGCGCTTTATTGGCGGATTGCCTATGTTCCGGGCGGGCAACCATTGGGCGCGGTCGAGAAATTTTTCGCCTCGATGGGCAAAATGTTGCAAGGCGCGGTGAAGCGGGTGGCGGCAGATTAGGGTGTTTGGGTTTGCTGGGCCAAACCCCACCCCGCTGCGACTAGGCAACAAGTTGCCAAGTCTCGCTCCCCTCCCCTAAAGAGGAGGGGAAAAAAGCGCAGCCTCGGCCAAACCGGCTTCGCGCAGACGGCAAGAATCGCATAATCCACAGGCAATATTGCCCGCTTGGGGATCATAACACGACCAGCTGATTGCGGGATCAAGCCCCAGCCGTAGGGCTTCGCGGACAATTTCGGCCTTGCCCAGATATTGCAGGGGGGCGTGGATGGTGAAGGCGCTTGAGGAGCCATGTTCTTCGCTGCCCGCCTTGGTCGCCAGATCGGCGAGATCGGCAAATCCTGTGATAAATTCGGGGCGGCAATCGGGATAGCCCGAATAATCCAAAGCATTGACTCCAATGAAAATATCGCGTGCGCCCAAGGCTTCGGCCCAAGCCAAAGTCAGTGATAAAAACACCAGATTGCGCGCCGGAACATAGGTGACCGGAATTTCGCCATCGACCACGCCGGTTTTGGGCACGGCAATGTCATCTGTCAGCGCGCTGCCGCCAAATTGCCGCAGATCGAGCGGCAGAATGACGTGTCGGCTGGCGCCCAATTGGGCGGCGATCACTTTGGCGGCTTCAATTTCAATGACGTGACGCTGGTTGTAATTGATAGTCAGGGCGTGGATGTCATAGCCCTGTTCCCGTGCCAATCCGGCGGAAACCATCGAATCCAGCCCGCCGGATAGCAGGACAACAGCTTTTTTTGCGGGCATAGTCATCGCCCTGCGGTAGGGTTAGAGACCATCCCGCGTCAAGATGCACATTCGCCAAATTTGCGCGCTTCGGCCTGAAATTCAAAGGGCGAGCCATCGGCAATTCCCTGCGATTCAATTTGCACCAAGCGGCCCGATTCGCGGCGGATATGGGTCAGGCCATAGCCTTTGCCTTGGCAGGAATAATGGATTGTGACGCTGCTTGGGCTGTCATCGACAATCGTGCGTTCGCACAGCTGGGCCGGATGACGCAGCTGGATCAATTTGCGGCCATTGGTAATGCACACCGATTCAACCGCACCCGCCGCTGCGCCGCGTATCCGCACTTCCCAACGGCCCGCTTCCAATTGGTCGAGCATCGCCAAAGCCGGTTTTTGCGCCAGACTGGGGCCAAATGCCGGTATCGCTGCGCCCAGCATAAGGATTGTTCCCGCCATGATGATGTGTTTGATCCGCATGATCCATCTCCACCTGCTTATGGGGCGCTATATCACCAAATAAATCTGCGTCCAACAGTGCTTTTCCATAGATGAATTGATGACGGCATTTGTAATGACGGGGTCATTTTTACAAATCTATCGGGAATGCCTTAGAACAAAAGGCGCAGTCCACCGAAATGAAGCCATCATCACCGCGCATTTCCGCCAATTCTTCGACCGGAAAACGCGCCAGCACATCGCGGTAATGCTCAACCGTGCAGCGACACCCTTTGACCAGCGGCGCGCCGCGCAACACCCGCACTTCGTTTTCTTCGTGAAACAACCGCCAGACCAAAGTTTCACACGACAGCGCCGAGTCGGTCAGTTCATCAGCTTTGGTGCTGCCCGCCAAGGCCGCGACATGCGCCCATTCGGGATGATCGAGCCGAACATGCAGGCGTTCGCGGCCATCGCCATCCTCGGCCTCTCCTTCGGCGAGATGTTGGGCCAGCAGCCCACCGGCGATTGTGCCATTTGGGGTATCGCGCAGGCCAATCCGGATCAGCGTCGGCAGCTGTTCGCTTTGGCTGAAATAGGTTTGGCACGCCTCGGCCAAGGAATCGCCTTCAAGCGGGACAATCCCCTGATACCGCTGATTATTGGCCGCAAGATCGAAAGTGATCGCCAGATAGCCCTTGCCAAACAGTGCGAACAGCGACGGATTTTTGCCCAACTGTGCCAGCCGCTGTGCATCATGGCGGATATAGCCGCGCAATTCCCCGCCGCGATAATCACAAGCCAAGAGATCGACAATCCCGCCTTCGGTTTGTGCTTGCACCGTCAACTGGCTGCCGTCATCCGCCAGCAGCGATCCCATCAGGGCGGTTAACACCAGCGCTTCGGCCAATTGGCGGCGGATTGGCGGCGGATAGGCATGGGCCGATAGAATTTGATCGAGCACCGGCCCCAGCCGCACCACGCGCCCCCGCGCATGACGCTCGGCCAAAGTAAACGACAGCACCCGATCAAAGCCGGTTTCATGTTCGGGTATGAGATTTGCACGGGTCATAGGGTGTTTATAGCTGCCCAAATGCCCAGCGCAGCACCGATTTTTGCGCGTGGATGCGATTTTCCGCTTCATCCCATACCGCCGATTGGGTGCCGTCCATCACGCTGTCGGTCACTTCCTCGCCGCGATGGGCGGGCAGGCAATGGAGGAACACTGCACCAGCCGCAGCATGGGCCATCAACGCGTCATTGACCTGATAGGGCTGCATCGCCGCCAATTTGGTGTCGCCGCCCGCTTGGCCCATCGAGATCCAAGTGTCGGTGACGACCACTTGCGCCCCCGCCACGGCATCGGCGGCATTGCGGGTGATGCGGATGTCGGCGCCCATTGCTTGCGCCTTGGCGACGATCGCTGGATCGGGATCATAGCCGACTGGCACCGCGACGCGGATGGTGAATTGCATCAATCCCGCCGCTTCGATCAGCGAATAAAGCACATTATTACCATCGCCCAGCCACGCCATTTGCAGCCCGGGCAGGGCAATGCCGCGTTCCACCAAGGTCAGCAAATCGGCCATAATCTGGCAGGGATGCGACAGATCGGTCAGACCATTGATGACCGGCACTGTGGCATAATGCGCCAATTGTTCGATTTTGGCATGGTCATCGGTGCGGATCATTATCGCATCGACCATCCGGCTGAGCACGCGGGCGGTGTCGGCGATGCTTTCACCGCGCCCCAATTGGGTGCTGCCCGATTCCATGATAATCGCACTGCCACCCAATTGCCGCATCGCCATATCAAACGAGACGCGGGTGCGGGTGGAGTTTTTCTCGAAGATCATCGCCAGCACATGACCGGCCAGCGGGGCATCGGCATCGACCCGTGCCTTTGGCCAAGCGGCGCGGGCCAGTTTGCGAGTCATCGCATCATTGAGCATGGCGGCAATGGCATCGCCTCCGGCATCGGACAAATTGAGAAAATGGCGGGTCATGTCACGGACTCCATCACTGGCGCATAGCTGGCGGCCCCTGCCGATAGCCGATCCATAAATTCATCAATATGGCTGTCATCAATCACCAAAGGCGGCACAATCCGCACGGTATTATCCGCGCCGGAAACGGTCAGCAGCTGATGATTATCGCGCAGATGGCCGACGAAAGCGCGGCTGTCGCTGCGCATTTTCAGCCCCAGCAACAGGCCACGCCCGCGCACCAATTCGAATAATTCGGGATAATTGCCGATGAATTGTTCGAGCCGTGCTTTGATCCGTTCCCCCGTGGCGCGGACATTGGCGATGAAAGCCTCATTGGCCACGGCATCCAGCACCGCCTCGCCCGCCGCAATCGCCAAAGGATTGCCGCCATAGGTCGAGCCGTGGGTGCCGACGACCATACCGCGTGCTGCCTGTGCCGTAGCGAGGCAAGCACCGAAGGGAAAGCCGCCGCCCAGACCCTTGGCCGTGGCGAGGACATCGGGGATTATGCCATAATGTTCATAGGCATAGAAAGTTCCGCTACGGGCGACGCCGCATTGCACTTCATCCAGCGCCAGCAGCAGATCATGTTCATCGGCAAGCGCGCGCAGCCCCTGCATAAAGCTGTCAGACGCTGGACGGACACCGCCCTCGCCTTGGATCGGTTCGACCAGAAATCCGGCAGTTTGCGGGCCGATAGCGGCTTTGGCGGCGTCCAGATCATCAAATTCGACATATTTGAAACCGGGCAGCAAAGGCGCGAAACCTTTGTGCATTTTTTTCTGATTCGAGGCGCTGATCGTCGCTAAAGTGCGGCCATGAAAGGCATTGCTAAAAGTGATGATTTCGAATTTGTGGTCATGGCCGACATGTTGATGATAGGCGCGGATGGTTTTGATCGCGCATTCCACCGCTTCCGCCCCCGAATTGGTGAAAAACACCGTGTCGGCGAAGGTCAGATCGACCAGCCGCTGGGCCAGATGCTCGCCTTGCGGGCTGCCATAGAGGTTCGACACATGCATCAGCTGGGCGGCTTGATTTTGGATGGCGGAAATCAGGCCGACATGCGAATGGCCCAGAATATTGACCGCAATCCCTGCCGCAAAATCCAGATAACGCCGCCCATCTTCGCCGATCAAATGGCAATGATCGCCACGCACTGGCCGGAAAGCGCAGCGGCCATAGACCGGCATCAGCGGGGTGATTGCGGGTGCTGGGGATGAGGTGGTATTGCTCATGGGGGGTATCCTTCATATTCTGGCAAAATCAGATGGGCGGAATTGTTCCTTGATGGCTCCTTGGCCCGTGGGTGATTATGTGCCGAAACGACAAATGGCGGCCCCCAACATAGGGAGCCGCCATTTGCGCGCATGTGTTTTCATCAGAAGCTGACCAAGCCAGCCGTCCGATGATCGGTGTCAACCTTGAAGCGGCACCAGGTTGACCGCCGAGTATTTCCCTCGTCGATCGACCTCAATATCAAATTCCAAACGATCACCTTCGTTCAGCTCACGCATACCAGAGCGTTCAACCGCGCTGATATGGACAAATGCATCAGGCTGGCCATCATCACGGGTGATGAAGCCGAAGCCCTTCATAGCGTTGAAGAATTTCACAGTGCCATTGGCTTTGTCGCCGGTTAGCTGACGTTGGGGCGCACCACCGGCACCGCCGCCGCTGTCACGGTCGCTACGTTCGGGGCGTTCGCCGCGATCTTCGCGCTTGGCCACAGCGATCACATCGCCAACCACCACCAGATCGGAAGCCGATACTTTGCCGCCGCGATCAACCAAGGTGAATTCCAAGCCCTGACCTTCGGCCAGACCTTCTAGGCCGGCACGTTCAACCGCGCTGATATGGACAAACACATCTTCGCCGCCATCTTCGCGTTGGATAAAGCCAAAGCCTTTTTGACCGTTGAAGAATTTGACCACGCCTTTGCCTTGGCCAACAACTTGGGCTGGCATTCCGCCGCGATCACCGCCGCCGCCGCCGCCACGTGGGCCGCCAAAGCCGCCGCCACCGCCTGCGCCGCCACCACCGCGTGGGCCGCCGAAGCCGCCGCCACCGCCGCGAGGGGCACCAAAGCCACCGCCGCCGCCGCCAAAGCGATCTCCACCGCCACCAAAGCGATCACCGCCGCCGGCACTTCCCATGAATGGGTCGAAACTTTCTTCGCCAAAACCGTCGCGCTTGTCTCGGCCTTTGCCGCGACGTCCTCTATCAAAACCCATAAAACCGAACGCACCTTCGCTTCGCCCCACTATACTATGTGCGGCAACGTGGACGAAACGTGGCGCACCGCAAGGAAATCAGCCCGCAAAACGCGCAACCTTCTCCTTCGCATTTTCGCACATATCTGAAAAAAAGCGAGATAGCGAACAGATTCCGACTTATTGCGCGTCGCAAGGGTGATTGTGTGATATTTATGCCAGATGAATGGCGATTGTGGGGCAATTTTGTGGGTATTTCGCTAAATTCGGCGCAATCCGTCGCTTGCCAGCAGGTGTTTCACGTTGCACAAGCGGCGGCAACGGGAGAATTATCGCATGTTTCGCCAAGTAACCGCACAATTATGGGCCAGTCCGCAGATTGAAGTGGGGGCTGTTGCCCGCGCCAAGGACATGGGAATCGCCCTGATTATCAACAATCGGCCCGAAGACGAATCACCTGACCAAACATCTGGCGATGACATTTCAGCAGCGGCGGCGGCGGCGGGGCTGGGATATGTCGCTATTCCTGTGACCCATGCCGGATTTTCCGAGCCGCAAGTGAGCGCGATGGCGGCGGCAATTGCTGGGGCGCAAGGCGGAATTTTGGCCTATTGCCGGTCGGGCACGCGGTCTACGTTGCTGTGGGCTTTGGCCGAGGCCAGCACCGGCGCATCGCCCACTGATCTTGCGGCGGCAGCGGCTGGGGCGGGTTATGATCTGGGATCAATCGCGCCGCTGTTGGATATGTTGGCGGCAAAATCACGGGATTCTGGGGCGAAATGAGCATAGCCCAGCTTAGTGGATGGCAGGTGCAAGGGTTGCAACTGGCAGGTTCCTTATTGGCCATTGTGTTTATCGCGTGGCTGGTGCGGCAAATGGGGCTGGGCGGTGATGTCCGGTTGCGTAGTGAGGATGTGGCGCGAAAATTGGCGGATGAAGCGATTTACGGATTCGGCGCGGTTGATGTCGCCTTGGACCGCGCCGGAATTGGCGCTTTGCTGCGCGATGAGGGCGGGCGGGTGATGCTGCTGCGCCGCCAAGGGGTGCATTTTGTCGCAAGGTTGCTCGACAGCCATGCCGGAGTGCGGCTGGATCGCAATTTTCTGGAGATTACCACCAGCGATGCGCGTTTTGGCATGATTACGCTGGATTTGGGGGCCAAGGCTGGCGTTTGGGCGGGCAGTTTGCGGCGGCTGGGGGCGTAGATATGGCTTGGACTGATCCGATACAATATGCGATTCCGGCGTTTATTGTGCTGATATTGCTGGAAATGGTCTGGGCGGCAAAATATGCGCCAACCGCCTATGATCCGGGGGATTCGCTGACATCGCTGCTGCTGGGGCTGGGGCGCAATGTGGTCGGGGTGTTGGAAGCGGGGCTGCTGTTGCTGGGCGGGATGTGGCTGTATCAGCATCGGGTGTTTGATCTATCGGCGATTGGCGGCGATTGGGGCTGGCAGGCATGGGCGCTGTGTTTGCTGGGTGAGGATCTGGCCTATTATGTCTGGCATCGCAGCGCGCATCGGGTGCGGTGGTTTTGGGCCAGCCATGTCAATCACCATTCCAGCCAGCATTATAATCTGACCACCGCCTTGCGCCAACCGTGGACAGGGCTGATTGCGCTGGATTTTATTTTCCGCATTCCGCTGGTTTTGCTGGGATTTCATCCGGCGATGGTGCTGGCTTGCGGTTCGATTTCGCTGATTTACCAATTTTGGATTCATACCGAAGCGGTGCGGCGGTTGCCACGGGTGATCGAATGGCTGGTCAATACGCCATCCAACCACCGCGTGCATCATGCGACCAACCCCGTGTATTTGGACCGCAATTTTGGCGGGATTTTGATGGTTTGGGACCATCTGTTTGGCTCGTATCAGCCGGAGATCGCGGGCGAGAAGGCGCATTTTGGCATTATTAAACAGCTTGGGAATTTTAATCTGATCTGGGCGGCGTTCCACGAATGGGTGGAAATGGCGGGCGATGTGTGGCGGGCGCCGTGGCGGTCTAAGCTGGGCTATCTGTGGCGGGTGCCGGGGTGGAGCCATGATGGTGGGCGCGAGACGAGTGATGAGATTAGGGGGCGGTGGTTGGGGAATTCGATGTAATCTGACCATTTTGACGGCCCCTATTGTGGGGAAGGAAGATTATCTCGAGCCCTCGCAACCTGTGGTTCTTGCCCAAATGAGGGCAATAGTAGATTTATT
>JBEAOQ010000054.1:0-16046 GCA_041164845.1 Pseudomonadota bacterium
TCGATCTGGTTGGTGAAGAAGCGGATTTCCTTGACCCCTGGAAACAACGCCGTAACAGCCGGGAAATTGGCGGTGGTGATGGTGTCGGTAATGGCAATCCGGTCTTTGATGTTGATCTGGAACGCATCAACGGTAAACGTCACCTTGCCCAAATCGCCGGTGAAACCGGCACCGAAGTCATCGGAAATTTCGGCTTTTGGTGCAGGCACGCCCAGCAGCGCCAATCGCGGGTCGTCGCTGGAAATTTGTTTCGTCTGAGTAATCACATTGTTTTGCACCGTTGATGTGGTCACCCGATTGCCGATTTGCGCCAGCGATGGCGCACGAAAGCCGCGATTATACGAGCCGCGCAGCGCCAATCCGCCGGTCAACTTATAACGCATCGCCAGCTTGCCAGAGACATTGCCGCCGAAATCGCTGTAGTTTTCATAGCGCAGCGCAGTGGTCAGCAGCAGGGCGTCGCTGATGTCGGCTTCAAGGTCGATATAGGCGGCGATATTACGGCGGCTGAGGTTGTTTTCATCCGCTGGCGCATAGCCCGGACGGCCATTGGCCCCTGCCGCTTTGCCCGTCAGAGCCAGCGGACCGATAGCATAAGACGCCGGATCGCCTTGCAGCACTTGAAAATTGTCGCGCCGCCATTGGGCACCCATCGCCAGATTAAGATCATTGATCCCGCCAACAGCGCCCAAATCTTTGGAGCCGGTCAGATCAACCACTTGCTGGCTGAACACGGTGCGCCCGACGTAAAACTCGGTGGGGCTGGCGCTGCCAAGTGAAGCATTGACCGTATTCAGCGCACGTTGATCCAAGTGATTATGCCCATAACCATAGGCAAGGTCGATTTTCCAGCCGGACAATTCGGTCTTGAGGCCGCCATTGACCGAATAGTCGATCGAGGTGCCGGGCAGGATCGGAACATAGCCGTCTGGAAAGATCGAAAGCGACGAATTCGCGGTTGTGGCCGGGGCGCGGAAAAAGCCAAAGGCGCGAATGTCTTTGCGCGAATAGCCGCCAAACAGATATGCCGTCACAGTGTCTGAAACGGGCAGTTCGGAATTGAGGAAGGCCTGATAGGTGCGGTTACGGTTGGCCCCGTAATTGCCGACGACAAAATCACCCTGCGGATAGACATTGCGGTCGGTGCGGGGATTTGCCGTCGTATAGGGAAAGGCGGCAGTTGGCCCGGTGGTTGCATAGGTGGCTGGTGTCGCCGGATAAAGCACCCCATTGTAAGGATCAGACCGGTTGGTTCCATCAAACGCAAAATATTCCAGCGTATAGTTAAGAAATCCACCATTGCCGCCCAGTTTCAGCCCCTGATTAACCGCAGCTTTGACCGTAAAACCATCACCCGCCTTGTGAATACCGCTGGTCAGGCTGACCGAGCCGCCGTGATCGGCATCATTCAGCGTCAGATTGACGATTCCGGCGATGGCATCGGAACCATATTGCGCCGCTGCACCATCGCGCAGCACTTCGATACGCTTGACCGCAGTCGATGGAATGCTGTTAAGATCAGATACAACCGTGCCAAGGCCCGGCGACACATTGAGATTGAGCGCGGAAAACTGATGCCGCCGATGGCCGTTGACCAGCAGCAACACCTGATCGGGGGCCATGCCGCGCAAGGACGCCGGATCGGCAAAATTGGTGGCCCCATTGACCCCGTATTTTGCCGAGTTGAACGACGGCGAAGTGAACTGAATCTGTTGGCCCAAATCGGTCTGGCCGGTGGCGCGAAGTTCGGCGGTGCTGACAATATCAACCGGAACCGGACGGTTCACATCGCTACGCGGCTTGCCGCGTGAACCGATGACGGTAATTGCACCAGTATCCTCTTGCTCTGCTGCTTTTGCCGTTTCTGGCTTGGCCTCTTGCGCGTTCGCAGTTTGCGTGAGTGACAGCATCAGGGCGGTGGACCCGAGCAATATCATATGTATCTTTTTCATAACAACTTCCCCCATTTATCGTTTGTTTTGTTTAGTCTGTATCTACCAAGGCCGGATCAACGAACGGCGTTGGGCGCAGCTCGGGTGCGCGGGCCAGTGCGGCCTGTAATTGATCCACATCAAGCGCATCTTCCCAGCGGGCGATGACGATTGTCGCCACCGCATTGCCCATCAGATTGGTCAGCGCACGGCACTCGCTCATAAAGCGGTCAACGCCAAGGATCAGCGCCATACCCGCAACAGGTATCGACGGCACCACCGCCAGAGTTGCCGCCAGAATGACAAATCCTGCGCCTGTGACCCCAGCCGCCCCTTTGGAACTAATCATAGCGACTGAAACGAGCAGCAGCTGTTCGCTAAGCGCAAGATGTATGCCGGTTGCCTGCGCGATAAACAGCGCGGCCAGCGTCATATAAATATTGGTGCCGGCCAGATTAAACGAATATCCCGTCGGCACCACCAGCCCGACAATATCCTTGCGGCAACCGGCTTGCTCCATGCGTTCCATCAGGCTGGGCAGCGCTGCTTCGGATGATGAGGTGCCAAGCACCAGCATCAGCTCATCCTTGAGATAGCGGATCAGCGCGAAGATCGAAAAACCAGCCCAGCGCGAAATGCCTCCCAGCACGACCAGAACAAATAGCAAAGATGTCGCATAAAATGTGGCGATCAGCGCCGCCAAACTGGTCAGCGAAGCAATCCCATATTGGCCAATGGTGAAAGCCATCGCGCCAAAGGCACCGATCGGAGCGAGCTTCATCAGCATATGCACCATTTGGAACACGACCTTATTGGCCGCCTCAAACAGCTTCATCAGCGGGGCGGCATCCGGCCCGACCATCATCAGAGCAAGGCCAAATAAAATTGCCGTGAATAAAACTTGCAGAATTTCACCATCCGCCAGCGCGCTGAACAGGGTTTTGGGAATGATATGGGTCAGGAACCCCACAATGGATTGGTCATGTGCACGGTCGGTATATTGCGCGACAAGTTTGGCATCGAGAGTTGCCGGATCAATATGCATCGCGGCACCCGGCTGAACCAGATTGCCGACAACCAATCCGATAATCAGCGCCAGTGTCGAAACCACAAGGAAATAGGCCAATGCCTTGCCAAACACGCTGCCAACTTTGCCGACATTGCTCATACCGCCAAGGCCGGTGACGACGGTCAGGAAAATGACCGGTGCGATAATCATCTTCACCAAAGCGACAAAGGCATCGCCAAGCGGCTTGAGGGCTGATCCGAAGGATGGGAAGAAATAGCCGGTGCAAATCCCCGCCGCTACCGCAAATAGCACCTGCGCATAAAGATGGCGGTAAAGTGGCAATGCCGATGGCGCGCCCAATTGCGACCGTGCAGGCGATCCTATATGCAATGCACTCTCCCTGACTATGCGAAAATTATGCGAACCCAAAGGGTGTTTTGTTTCTATTTGAACCTAGGATAGGGAAGATGGCAGCACCCGCAACGAAATGTTGAAATATTTTAAGCCACGAAAATTATAGCATATTATTCTGTATAAGTGATTTAATGTGCGATATATCACACAAACATATTGGACATTGTGCGATTTTTCGCCACAACGGCGCATATTATCCATCCAACCATGCGCAAGGTGATTCGCTGTGGGAAAGTCAAAACGCCAAATCCTGTGGATTGCCGCGACACTGATCCTTTGCCTTGTCCCGATTGTGGTGTTGACCGATCATTTCGCCAGACAAACTGCGGTGGACATCGAGGCCAACCGCGCCCGCGAGTCAGCCGGATTGCTGGCATCAGGATTTCGCCGCGAATTGGAAAAATTTCGCCTTGCCTCGATCGTTCTGGCGCAAGACCCCGATGTGGCTGATGCACTGGCGAATCCGTCCCCCACCGCACTTCAACAGCTCAATTTGAAATTCGAATCGCTGGCGCGGGAAACCGGTGCCGCCGCCATCTATCTCATGGATAAAGATGGGCTGACTCATGCCGCAAGCAATTGGCGTTCGGACAAAAGCTTTGTCGGATCGCGCTATGCATTCCGTGCCTATTTCCGCGAGGGACTGCGACAGGGCAATTATGAACAATTTGCACTGGGTTCGGTCAGCCGTAGGCCGGGTCTCTATATGGCGCGGCGGATTGATGTGCGGGAGAAAGGCCTTGGCATTATCGTCATCAAGGTTGAATTTGACGCGCTGGAGGCGGAATGGAAAAAATCGGGCAATATCGCCTTCGCCACCAACCGCAAGGGTGTCATCCTTGTCACCAGTGAGCCGGGCTGGCGTTTTCAGATGACCAGCCAAATACCACCCGATGAGCAAGGCAGGATCCTGAAGGATCTCGAATTTGGTGACAAACCCTTGCTAATGAACCCGCTGTTCGCGGCGAAGGAGGTTGCGCCGATGGATTCGGCCACTGCTTTGCGCAAGCCCTATGTAGAAGCGGTTGAACAATTGCCCTCGCTGTGGTCGGTTCACAGCCTTGCGCCAACTGCCCAACCTGTCCGCGATGCCGTCACAACTGCGCGTTTGATCTTGCTCACGGGGTTGCTGCTGATAACGGGGCTGGCGGCGTTCATGCTTTATCGCCGCAATTTGGCAGCGTTACGGGCCGAACAGGCAATTCGTGACCGTATGACCATGCTCAACGAACGCTTGGTGCAAGCGAATAAATTGGCCGCACTTGGCCAAATTGCTGCGGGTGTTGGCCATGAAATCAACCAGCCTTTAACCGCGATTGCCAGCTATGCGCGCAATGCTTTGGCTTTTATTTCAGCAGGCAGATATGCCGAAGCCACAAGCAATATGGAGCGGATTGATGCCCTATCCGAGCGGGTCGGCCGGATAACTGGCGAGCTGCGTGGCTTTGCCCGCAAGGCAAGCGGGGTCAAGGAGCCGGTGTCGATCAAGAGCGCCGTCGATGGCGCATTGTTGCTGCTGCGTGACCGTATCAGCAGCCTGGCAGCGACGCTTGAGGTTGCGCCGCTCAGCGATGATGTTTGGGTTATCGCCGAAGATGTGCGGCTTGAGCAGGTGATCGTCAATCTGCTGCAAAATGCGCTTGATGCTGGGGGTGCGGACGCCATAATCTCGATTGGTCATACTATCCGCAATGATTGGTTTGAATTGACCATCAGCGACAATGGCCCGGGATTGTCGCAGCAGGCAAAGGCCAATCTCTTTCAGCCATTTTCAACATCAAAGTCGGATGGCATGGGGCTGGGGCTTGTCATTTCGCGCGACATCATGGCCGATTTTGGCGGGGAACTGGTCGCGGATGATCCGCCAACCGGGGCGGCGTTCACGATACGGTTAAGGTTGGCAGTATGAGCGGCGCAATCTGCACCCGCGTTGTCTTTGTCGATGATGAAGCCGAAATCCGGCTGGCGATGGCACAAAGCCTGACACTCGCGGGCCTAGAACCCATACCGTTTGAAACGGCAGAGCAAGCACTTGCGGTGGTGGGTAGTGATTTCAATGGCGTCGTTATATCCGACATCCGCATGCCGGGCATGGATGGGCTGGAACTGTTTCGCCATCTTGGCGAAATTGATCCCGACCTGCCGGTGATTTTAATTTCGGGGCATAGCGATATTCAAACGGCTGTGGCGGCGGTTCAGCGCGGGGCCTATGATTTTTTGGCCAAGCCATTTCAGCCGGATCGCTTGATTTCATCGGTCAAACGGGCGCTGGAAAAACGGCAATTGGTGCTCGAAAACCGGCAGCTGCGGGTGCAGGCAGGCGCGTCGCTTGAGGCTGGCCCATTGCTAGGCAATTCTCCGGCGATGGACCACCTGCGCCGCACCATCAAGCAGATCGCAAGCGTTGATGTCGATGTGCTGATCGAAGGCGAAACCGGCACCGGCAAAGGCTTGGTTGCCTCGATGCTGCACAATCAAAGCAGACGCAGTGCTCGCCCCATGGTGACCCTCGATTGCGGCGCTCTGCCCGACACGCTGGTCGAAAGCGAATTGTTCGGGCACGTCAGCGGCGCGTTTGCAGGCGCACAGCATCCGCGCACGGGGCGGATTGAGCAGGCCAATCGCAGCACATTGTTTCTCGACGATGTTGAAACCATGCCGACGGCTGTGCAACAAAAGCTGCAAGGCGCGCTTGAATCACGCCAAATTACGCCAATGGGTGCCAATAGCCCCCGAAAAGTGGATTTTCGCATAGTGACCGCCAGCAAGATTGATCTGGCAGCTTGCGTCCGGCAAGGGCAGTTTTCAGCGGCGCTGTTTTACCGGCTTAATGGTATCACCCTGCGCGTCCCGCCGCTGCGCGAGCGGGGCGATGATGTGGCTATGCTGTTCAGCATCTTTGTCAATCGCGCCGCGCAGCGTCTCAAACGGGATGAACCCCCATTTACGCCACGGATATGGCGTCGGCTCAAAGACCATGATTGGCCAGGCAATGTCCGCGAGTTACAGCATTTTGCCGAAAATATGGTGCTCGGCATAGAACAAGGTGCCGAATATCAAGCCAGTGGCAGCCATCAGCCGCGTCAGCCAGGCACTGGCATGGATTTGAAATCACAAATGGCTCTGTATGAAACGGCGGTTATCGAAAATGCCTTATCGACTGCACAAGGAGATGTTCGAACAACGATTGCTGCGCTCGATCTGCCGCGCAAGACATTTTATGATAAGGTAAAGCGGCTGGGAATTAACCTCTCGCGTTTCAAGCATGGCTGATTTCTAGAGCATCGTGCTGAAAAGCATGTCCTGAGCCTGTCGAAGGGTGGCAACCGGTTTTCAGCTGTTAACGATGCGACAACACATAATTAGAGCGGGCAATCTGATTCAGATTTAACACGGCCCGCTCTAAGCCGACCGGAATAGCCACAATGTCAGCCCTACTCCAATCGCCACAACAATAATCTTGAGAATACGCTCATTCATACGGTGCAGCAGCGCCGCCCCCGCCAGACTGCCGCCAATTGCCCCAAGGCCAAGCGGGATCGCTTTGTCATAGGCCACCGCCGAGGACAGCAGAAACACACCGGCCGCCGCCATATTGATAAGTGAGATCAACAAGTTCTTGAGCTGCCCGGCATCGCGCGCGGCAAGTCCGGCGACCGTAAGCAAGGCCAGCATGACAAAGCTATTGCCGCCACCAAAATAACCGCCATAGATCGCGCTTGCTGTCTGCGCTGCGGCAAAGCCAACCGGCCCGATCGGACGCTGCATGCCGACCTGCCCCTTATCAACCCAAGCTGAGCCAAAATTGCTCCACGCATAAATCGCGGTTGCCACCAGCACCAACCACGGAACCAACCCGGCAAACACCGTGGATGGCGTCGTCAGCAGCAAAATGGCACCAACCGCGCCGCCCGCGATACTGATAGCGATCAGCAAACCCGTCCCGATGCCGCCGGTGCGACGCAGTCCGTCGCGAGCCGCATATCCGGTTGCGAGCTGACCGGGGAGCAGCGCCACCGTCGATGTCAGATTGGCAACGCGGGCATCAATTCCAGTAAAGATCAGGAGCGGCAGGGTAATCAGCGGCCCCCCTCCTGCCACGGCATTGATTGCTCCGGCAAAAAAGCCTGCGATGATGAGCAGAGCAACAATGGTATAGTCAATCGTCATGGGCCTTCATGGCGGATAGATGTGGTAATCTGTGCCAAGGTGCCTCTCCCTTATCCCCGATTGCGCATTATGCCGGTGCATATCCCAGCAAGCTCTTGATTTCCAAATATTCATGCAGGCCAAATTCGCCCCATTCGCGGCCATTGCCGCTGCGTTTATAGCCGCCGAATGCACCGTGGAAATCAAAGCCGTTGTTGATCGCGATCCAGCCAGCGCGCAGGCGTTTGCCAATGGCGCGGCAGACATCCAAATCTGCGCCGCTGACATAACCAGCCAGTCCGAAATGGCTATCATTGGCGATGCGAACGGCATCATCAAGATCGTCATACCCAATAATCACCAGCACCGGGCCGAAAATTTCCTCGCGGGCGATTACGGTGTCATTATTGGTGACGAATACCGTGGGGCGGACGAACCAACCCTTGTCAATGCCGTCGGGGCGGCCCAGCCCACCGGCAATCAGCTGTGCGCCCTCATTCAGGCCTGTTTGGATATAGTCTTGGATGATATTATATTGCGCTTTGGAAACAACCGGCCCCATGCCGACATCGGATGTCGGATCGCCAACGGTAACGCCGTCGGCGGCTGCGCTGGCGGCGGCAATGGCTTCGGCCATGCGCGCATGGGGCACCAACAGCCGCGAACCCGCCGAGCAGGTTTGGCCCGAATTGCCCATCATGCCAGCGGTTGCGCCGCTGACATTCGCTGCCATATCGGCATCATCCAGCATGATCCACGCGCTTTTGCCGCCCAGTTCCAGCCCTACCCGCTTGACCGTGGGCGCGGCGTCTTGTGATATTTGCACGCCAACCTGTTCAGAGCCGGTGAAGGAGATCATATCGACATCTTGATGGGTGGACAGCGCGGTGCCAATCACCGCCCCGCTGCCCTGAATCATATTGAACACGCCCGCAGGTAGTCCGGCAGAGTCGATGATTTCGGCCAGAATTTGCGCGGAATAGGGGGCGAGTTGCGGTGGTTTGAGGATCATCGTGCAGCCGGTGGCGATGGCGGGGAACACCTTGACCGCGACTTGATTCAGTGGCCAATTCCACGGGGTAATAAGGCCGCAGACGCCGATGGGTTCGCGGCGGATCATGGTTGCGCCGCGCATTTCTTCGAATTTGAAGTCCTTCAATACATCTATAACCGTGGCGAGGTGGCCAGAGCCGAGGAAGGTGTGGAAACCATTGGCCAGACCCTTGGGCGCGCCCATTTCTTCGGTGATGGCCGCGCCCAGTTCTGCGCTGCGGCGGTCATATTCGGCGGCAATGGCTTGAAGAATATCCAGCCGATCCTTGACGCTGGATTCGGACCATGTGGCAAAGGCGCGCTTGGCGGCGGCAACCGCCAAATTGACATCATCGGCGCTGCCCATCGAAATGCGGCCGGAAACCTCTTCGGTGGCCGGATTGATGACTTCGCTGGTTTTGGGCGCAACCGGATCAACCCATTTGCCGTCAATATAAAATTGCAGATATTCGCGCATGATCTGGCTCCTCAATTAAAAGCCCCTTCCCCTTTAGGAGAGGGGTTTGGGGAGGCGGACTGGCATAAAATTCCGGACTCCCCCTCCCCTAACCCCTCCCCTAAAGGGGAAGGGGAATGAATTGCCCCTAACCCACCACTGACTGGGACAGGGGGAATAAGGTTTACTGTGTTCCCTCGGCATACCATGTCCGAAACCGTTCGTATTTCGGCATTTCTTCCGAATTGGCTTTGGGGTCGATCGGCACATGGATCACGGTGGGGCCGCCGCCTTTGGCGATGCGGGCATAGGCGCGGGCGATAGCTGGCCCGATTTCGTCGGCGGTTTGGACAAATTCGCCATCCGCGCCCAGCCCTTCGGCGATTTTGTCAAAGCGGACTTTGTTGCTCCAATGGGTGCCGGTTTCGGCAGTGCCTAGGCCGAAAGTGCGTTTATAAACGCCGACTTCGAGGCCCCATTGGAAATCAACCGCGACGACGCAGACCAGCGGCAGATTTTTGCGCACCGCGACTTCGAGTTCGCCGATGTGAAACAAGAACGAGCTATCCGATGTGACCAACATGCCAGGCCGCGACACGCCGGTTTCGGCCTGATCGGCCAGCATCGCGCCGGTGGCATAGGGCAGGCCGGTGCCGATATGGCCATAGTTCTGGTTCCAGATCACGTCATTGGGTTTGCATTGGTTATAAGTCCAACCAAAGATCACCGATGCGCCACCATCGCGGATCATAATCCCGTCTTTGGGGAAGGCTTTGGTGGCTTCGACGATAAAGCGTGAGGTGTGGATATTGACATCGCCACTGCCGTCGCTTTTTTCCAGTGTTTCAAGCGCGAGGGCGTCGAGTTCTTCTTGGCCATCCTTCATAAAACGCGCCAACCCTTGCGCAGGCGGCAGAGCATCGCCAATCGCACGGGAAAGCTGGGGGACAACCGCGCGCAAATCACCAACCAGTGGCACATCAATCGGGCGGTTGACGCCTATCGCGGTGGGGTCTTGCTGGACATAAATCCATTTGCGGGTGGCTTCGCCCTCATGCCAATGGCGCCAGCGGCCAAAATGCAGCGGTTCGCCCAATTCGGTGCCCAAAGCCACCACGACATCGCATTCTTCCACGGCATCAATCGAAGCGTCCGAGAAAACATATTGGAAAGTGCGGTCTTCCAGCCCTTTAATATAGCTGGTGCCGCCCGATGTTTGGATCACGGGGCAATTCATTTTCAGCGCCAATTCCTTGACCGCTGCACCCGATTGCGAGGTATGCACGGCATGGCCGACCAGCAGGATCGGGTTTTTGGCATTGCGGATCAGCTCGGCGGCTTCGGCGATACGGTCGCCATCAGCACCTTGGTTGGTCAGGCGATAACGATGCGGCGGCAGCACGGGTGGCAAATCCAGCTCTTCAAGAATCACATGGCTGGGATATTCAATATAGGCTGGCCCCGGAGTGCCCGACATGGCGATACGGATCGCTTCGCGGACGATTTCATCGACCTGATCGGCATATTCGATGGCCCCCGAATATTTGACCGAATCTTCAATCATCGGTTCTTGGCGGACGAATTGGATGCGGCCCCGGCGCACGCGGCGTTCGGTGACGCGGGCGCGTTGACCGCCCAAAAAGATCACCGGCGAATTTTCAACCTTACAGCATTGGATCGCGGGCATCATATTGGCCATGCCCGGCCCCAAAGTGCCAAAACAGACGGCGGGCTTGCCGGTGATGCGCGATGCGGCTTCGGCCATAAAACCAGCGGCGGCTTCGTGATGCGGGGATACCACAGTCCAGCCGCGTTTTTCGGCTTCGAGACAAAGATGGACGAAATTGGGATCGGGAATGCCGAACAGGGTTTTTATGCCCTCAGCTTCGAACAGATCGAGCATCCGTTTGTAAACGGGAATGCCGGTGGATGGTTTAGCATCTGCGGCGGTGGCGGGTGCATCATCATACATGCGTTTGGTCCTTATTTTGGCGCGTTGGCCTGAATTTGCATATTTGGCGGCGGTTTGTCGGAAATATGCGCTGACTGCAACTGCCGTTCATGTGTTCAACAAAAATTCGCTGGGGCGTTTGGCTTATTCCAACTTCATCCCCGCCATATCGCCCTTGGCTTGCCAATCATGAACCCGTGCCTGAAACGCATCCCAGCCATGGCCATAGGCGCGAAACAGTGACCATGGCGCTTTGGCTTGTCCCTCATTGTTGAAATAGCTGGGGGTGCATTCCATTTGAAAGGCGCTCATATCCACTTCGATCTCATTGAAAAAACGGACATATTCATCTTGGGCATCCTTGGTGGTTTCAGCCACATCAATGCCGCGTTTCAGCGATTGCGCAATAATCCAAGCGGCATGGCGGCCCTGTTCGCCAAATTGCAGCGTGACCGAAGCGTTGAGCGCGCCTTGGATATAGCCGATGTAATATTGGTTGGGAAAGCCGTGGGTGGTCAGGCCATTGAGGGTTTTTGGCCCCTGCCGCCAATGGTCATAGATCGATTCGCCGCTGCGCCCTTGGAACGGCGCAATACCCCAACGGCGGTCTAAATCGCCCGATACTTCGAAACCCGAAGCCAGCAGGATCGCATCAACCTCATATTCAACCCCATTATGGATAAAGCCTTTTTCGGTGATTTCTTCGACGCCTTTGGTTTCGGATACGTCGATCAGCGTAACATTGGCTTGGTTGAAGGCGGGGTAATAATCATCGCTCGACAGCGGGCGTTTGCACATGGCGCGGTAATAGGGTTTGAGCGATTCAGCGGTATCGGGATCAGCAACAATGGAAGCGACGCGCTGACGCAGCCGTTCCATTACCTGATAATCGACCACATCACGCACTGCCATAAATTTGACCATATCCATATTGGGATCGGCTTCGGCGGCCAATTTCGCCGCCAGATTGCGGTTAATCTCGGTCCAAATGTCGCAAATTTGATCAGGTTCGCCGGGCTTGGGCATTTCCATAGCATAGCGGTGAAAATTGGCGCGGCGCTCTTCTTGCCAACCCGATTCAAGCGACTTTAGCCACGCCTGATCGGTGGGAGGATTGGGGCGTTCATCGACCGACGACGGGGTGCGCTGAACGACATAAAGATGCTGCGCATATTTGGCCAAATGCGGCACCGCTTGGATCGAAGTCGCGCCGGTGCCGATGATTGCCACGCGCTTGTCACCCAGCCTGTCCAACACCGGATTGCCATATTTGCCGCCGGTGTAATCATATTCCCACCGGGCGGTGTGAAACATTTTGCCCTTGAATTTTTCGATACCTTTGATGCCGGGCAATTTGGGCATATTCAACACCCCTGCCGCCATAATCACATGGGCTGCGCGGATGTCATCGCCGCGATTGGTGCCGATACGCCAGCGTTTGATCGCCTCATCCCAGACCACCGAGGTGATAAGGGTGTGGAACAGGGCCTTATCGGCAAAGGCAAACTTTTCGGCGATGAGGCGGCAATAGCCTTGGATTTCTGCGCCATCGGAAAACTTCTTCGACGGCATAAAGCCGGTTTCTTCAAGCAGTGGCAGATAGCAATAGGCATCATTGTCGCATTGAATCCCCGGATAGCGGTTCCAATACCACACCCCGCCAAAATCACCGGCGTGGTCAATATTGCGGAAATTGGATACGCCGGCTTGGGTCAAATGATAGGCTGACATGATTCCGCCCCAGCCCGCACCCAAAACCGCCACGTCTAAATCTTCGGACAGAGCGTCGCGGGGGACGACATCCTTGTGCGGATCATGCGCGTAATTATCAGCAAATTCGCCTTTGGGTTGGACATATTGGTCGCTGCGCGCTTCATTGATCCGCTTGTCGCGTTCGGCATAATATTTGGCGCGCAGGGTGGGAATATCCAGCTCGGTTTCGGGGGGAGTCTGGGTCGGCTGGCAGCTCATGCTAATCCTCTCGTCTTTTTAGGCGAATCTCTGGCCCGTCTTCATGCACGTCTTGGCTTGGCCATGCTATTGCTTAGGCAGTTGCGGAATGTTTTTTCGCGTGCGCGATGAGTTTTGGTGCTGGACAAGTGGCATAATTTGGGCCGTAATGTATACGAAATTATTTTTAGGAGCCACTTATGAGCGATGAAACCAGCGCCGCGATCCGCGAAACCCGCAAGGATTGGATTAGTGAACACCGCGCAATCTATCTGCAATCGGGCGGGGAGCAGGGGCATATTATGGATATTACCGCTGTCGGTGGACGCTATTTGGGCACACATTGCATGGTCAAATATGTCGGCCGGAAAAGCGGCAAGGTCTTTATCACCCCGCTATGTTATGGGGCGATCGGCGGCGAGATGGTGATTGTCGCCTCCAAAGGCGGGGCGGATGAGCATCCCGAATGGTATAACAATATCGTGGCGCGTGATGAGGTTGAGTTTCAGGTCGGAACCCAGGCCTTTCGCGGGACATGGCGCGAGCCGGAAGGAGATGAGCGCGCAAAAATATGGCAATTTATGGTCGATTGCCATCCGTTTTACGCGAAATATCAAGCCAGCACTTCGCGCCTGATCCCGCTGGTGATGATGCAGGCCGTAGAGCCGATAGCGGTGTTTCGGGAAAGCGATGCCACGGGGTTGCGGCAGTTTTAGGAGCTGGTTTATTTGTAGTAACAAATTGATTGACTGCCCCGCCTTACCCTGTTATACAAACCTATGAAAATCCTCTGGGATGAACCGAAGCGGATCGCCAATATGGCTAAGCATGGCATTGATTTTGCGGATATTGGGGAAGAATTTTTCCTCAATGCGGTGATTAAACCTGCCAAACATGGCCGTTACGCTGCGATTGGTCAAATTGGCGGCGTGGTCTCTGTGATTTTTGCCAATGTTGGCCGCGAGGCCATATCCATTATCTCGGCTCGGCCTGCCAATCGCAATGAGAGGAAGTTGCTGCAATGACCGATACTGCAATTAAGCTGGGTTACACGCAGGCAGACATGGATGAAGTTTCGGATAATCCGGAATGGACGGAAGAGGATTTTGCCAAGGCCGTGCCTTTCGCCCAGGCCTTTCCCCATCTGGCGGCATCCATCCGCAAACGCGGGCGGCAAAAAACGCCAACCAAGATGAGCACCACCATTCGTCTGTCACCAGAGGTTATCGCCCATTTCAAACAAGGCGGCCAAGGCTGGCAATCGCGGATTGATGCGGCGCTGCGGGAATGGATGGCGATTGCGGGGGAGAGGGGCTAGAGCATCGTGCGAAAAAGTGGGAACCGGTTTTTTTGCTTAAAACGATGCGATAACAAATAACTAGAGCGGGCAATCTGATTCAGATTTAACGCTGCCCGCTCTAGTTGAGGTATCACCTACCCCCCATGTTTCTCCAGCTCATCACCCGCCAATGTCACCACATGCAGCAGATTGGTCGCCCCCGGCGTGCCAAAGGGAACCCCCGCCAGCGTAATCAATTTGGAACCCGCCGTGCCGAAACCATGGCGCAGCGCCATGCGTTTGCCTTTGGCGATCATTTCTTCAAAACTGCCGATGTCTTTGGTATGCACCGCATGGGCTCCCCACAGCAGCGCCATTTTGCGCGCGGTTTTGGGCGATGGGGTCAGCACCAACATCGGTGCGGCCGGCCTGGCGCGGGCGACGCGGCGGGCGGTGGAGCCAGAACCAGTAAAGACGATAATCCCGGCAATAGTCACCGTTTCGGCAATCGCCGCGCAGGCCTGTGCCAGCGCATCGGCGGTGGTGGCATCGGGGCGAACTTCGGCCAGATGGATGCGGCGTTTATAGGCGGGGTCGCTTTCCACTTGCGCGGCGATGCGGTGCATGATCGTCACCGCCTCAACCGGCCAAGCGCCGCTGGCGGTTTCCGCCGACAACATCACCGCATCCGCGCCATCATAGACCGCATTGGCGACATCGGACACCTCGGCCCGCGTAGGTGCGGGGCTTTCGATCATGGATTCAAGCATCTGCGTGGCGACAATCACCGGCTTGCCACTCCGCCGAGTGGCTTCGACAATGCGTTTTTGCAGCGGCGGCACCTCTTCGGGGTTCAGCTCTACCCCCAAATCACCGCGTGCCACCATAATGCCATCGGCCAGTTCGATAATTTCATCCAGTCGTTCTACCGCCGCTGGTTTTTCGATCTTGGCAATCAGCGCGCCGTGCCCGCCCATCATCCGCCGGGCCTCGGCGACATCTTCGGGGCGTTGGACAAAGGACAGGCCGATCCAATCGGCACCATGTTGGATGGCGAATGACAAGTCGCGGCGGTCTTTTTCGGTCATCGCCGCCACCGGAATAACCGCATCGGGGACATTGACCCCCTTGCGATCAGAGATTGGCCCGCCAACCTCTACCGAGCACAAAACTGACGCCTCATCAGCGCGGATCACCCGCAAGCGCAATTTGCCATCATCAATCAGCAGCCGCTGACCCTTTTGCAAAATACCAAATAATTCGGGGTGCGGCAGGGTCACGCGGGTGTCGTCACCCAGCGCATCCAACCGATCCAGCGTAAAATGGCTGCCATGTTTGAGGATGGTGCGGCCATCTTTGAACTGCCCCACGCGCAGTTTCGGCCCCTGTAAATCGCAGAGAATAGCGATGGATTGGCCAAATTCTTTTTCCGCAGCGCGGATATTGGCGATAGTTTCGGCGTGGGTGGCATGATCGCCGTGGCTCATATTAACGCGAAAGGCATCGGCCCCCGCCTTTAACAGCCGCGCAATCATGTCTGGATCGCGGCTGGCGGGGCCAAGCGTGGCAAGAATTTTCACCTTGCGCCCGCGTTGCATAAAATGATGCGGATCAAATTGGGCCACGCGGTATTCTCCTGATGCAGATGCCTCTGGTTTCGGCTGGCCTCCTATGGCAAAACTTGCGCCACTTACCAAGGAAGATTGCAATGAATATGAATGTGAAGGCGGATGACCCATTAGATGCGCTGGATGACAGCGTGGCGGCGGCGGCTTTTCGGCGGTTGGTGCGGCATTTGCGGCATCGCCATGATGCGCAGAATATAGACCTGATGGGGTTGGCGGGGTTTTGCCGCAATTGTTTGGCGGATTGGA